>JBJTRZ010000661.1:0-3799 GCA_046076415.1 Armatimonadota bacterium | reverse complement strand
CGAGCAGGCCGCCCCCGACCGGAACATAGCGCCGGCCCGCGGCGACCACGTGCACCTCGCCGTTCTCACCCGTGAAATACACCTTGCCATCGCCCGCCACCGGCGAGGCGGTGAACCCGGTCCGACCCGTGCCGAGCCGCTGCGTGTACACCTCCTTGCCCGTCGCCGCGTCGAGGCAACCGAGCACGCCGTTGTCGCGGCAAACATAGAGCAAGTCCCGATAAACGAGCGGAGTCTGCATGTACGCCCCGCCCCGGTAGGTCGACCAAGCGACCCCCTCGCTTGTCGAGGAACTCCCCCGCGGCGTGATGTCGCCGGAGGCGGCCCAGCGCACCGCGTAGATCGGCGCGGCCATGCCGTGCGCATTGGTGATGTAGACGAGATCCCCGGAAACCACCGGGGTGGGCACCGGTATGTCGCCGCCCCCCGTCAAACGCCACAACTCCCGACCGTCGGCGAGATCGTAGGCGCCGATGTGCCTCCAACCATTCACCACCACCCGGCCAGACACCACCTGCGGCGAACTCCAGGTCGGAACATCGGTCCGCGAGGTGCGCCACAGGTCGCGCCCGGTCCGCAGATCGAGCGCGGCGACGAAACCGTCCTTCTGAATGTCGCACTGGACCACGACCCGATCGCCCGCGATGACCGGCGAACTCGCGTATCCCCACTGGGCATCGGGAACCTCGTAGTACCCCGCATCCAGCACCCCGAGGTCGCGTTTCCAAAGCAATGCTCCCGCCGGGTCGAAGCAGTACAGCCCTTCGGAGCCGAACGACGCCACGACGTGCCGTCCGTCGGTCGCCACGCTCGGATTGGCGTGCGTTCCCTTCATGTGGCGCCGCACCTTCGGGATTCCCTGGGCCGCGGTCCGGCTCCACAGCACGCGCCCCGTCCGTCGATCGAGGCACAGCACGCGCCATTCCTGGCGCCCTTGGTCCGCCGCCGATTCGATGTCGCCGTACAGGCCGGTCCGCAGGCTCGCGTCCTCCTTCGGGCCCACCGCCGTCGTCACGTAGATGCGGTCGTCCCACACCACCGGGCTCGAGTGCCCGAGCCCCGGTATCGGCGTCCGCCACCGCAGACCGTCGCGGGAATCGACATCCCAGGTGGTCGGCAGCGGGTATCCCTCCGACACGCCGGACGCGGCGATTCACCGGAAACCAGGCCAGCGGGGAGGGGCGGGCTTGTTGGTGCGCATAAACTATTGTAACGTCGCCGCGGACGATCCGGAAAAGGGTATCCCGACCCCTGCGGCGAATCGCCGGGCATGCCCGAAACCACCCTCGTCGCCACCGCGCCCGGACGCTGCGGACTCGTCGGAAACCCCACAGATATGTATGGCGGATCCGTGTTGTCCTGCTCCCTCTCCGAGCGCGCGCGCTGCACGCTGCGTCCCCACGCCGCCCTGGTGGTGGCCTCCGACGACGGTACGGAGCAGATCCTCCGCACGCCCGCGGACCTCGCCCCGCGGGGAGATCGGCTCGATCTGGCCAAGGCGGTCCTGCGGGGGATGGGCATCGACCCCGCCGTGCACCATTTCCACCTCTCCACCTCCACCGATATTCCCATGCAGGCAGGGCTCGCCGGATCCACCGCCCTCACCGCGGCGGTGTACGGCGCCGTGGCCCACCACCTCGGTCGCTCCCTACCGCCCCATGCCACCGCCGAAGCCATCCGCGACATCGAATACCGAATCCTTGGAGTCATCTGCGGGTTCCAGGATCAATACATGGCCGTGTTCGGCGGGCTGAACTTTCTGGATTTCCGAGACAAGGGGTCCCATATCGAGCCCGAGGACCAACCCTACGCCACGGTCGAGCCGCTCGCCGATTTGATCCCCGGGCCCCTGCCGCTGCTGCTCGCGCACACCGGATTTCGGCACCACTCGGGAGCGGCCCACAAGCCGGTGCGGCAACGGTGGCTCGACGGCGATCCGGAAGTGCGCACCGCCTACGACCATCTGCAATCGTTGGCGCGGTGGACCAAGTCGGCCCTCCTCGCCAGCGATTGGGATCGCGTGGCGGATGCGATGAACGAAAACATGGCGATCCAACAGCGACTCGGCGCGAGCGGAGAAGCCTGCGACCGACTCGCCGCCGTGGCGCGCGACAACGGTGCGCGGGCCGCGAAACTGGCGGGCGCGGGGCAAGGTGGAACCGTCCTTGCGCTGACCGACGACCCGGAGCGTTTGGCGAAAGCCCTCGCCGAGGCCGGCGCGGGACGTATCCTCATTCCCGAACCGTCGCGCGGGCTCGACGTGGTGGAAGCCTGAGGGACCTCGTCAGGCGGTCATTCGGCGCCGGGCCGCAAGCAGCCCCAAGCCCGCAACCGCGATCGCCGCTCCGGTACCGGTAGCGAGCTTTGGATGCTTCGCCAGCACCGGCAAAACGTCCGCGACCAGAGAAACGTTCGGCAACATTTGCCCGGCAAGGGCGAGGACGGAGATCGCGACGAGCGGGATCGCGATCGAGATCGTCAGCGAAAGCCACCGATTTCCACACCGCAGCGATACGTTCCAGCACACAGCCACCATCGCCAGCGCCCAAGCCGCGCCGTCCGCCGCCATCCAGACGCCGTGGGACCAGCGGGTTCGATCCGCATGCAGCACGGCCGACCCGCAGGCAACCAGCCCGGGCAGCATCGCAAGCACCGTCGCGAACCAGCCGCCTGAAACCGGATCCGCCGAAACAAGCCGTCGCGCGATCGATCGCCGCGCGCCCTCGCCGAGTCCCGCACCTGTTGCGAACGTCACCGACGCGAGGAAGGCGAACGCATAGGGAATGGCCCATACGAAGCGCGGTTTCTCGATCACGTCGCCACCGTCGAACATCAGCGGGTCGCCCGCGACCAACCCGACCGCGAGGCTGGCCGCCACCGCGGCGACACACAACCGAACCCACGCCGACAAATCCCTGCGCGGAGCACCGAGGCGATGCACCGCCGACAGGGCCAACGCGCCTGCGACCAGCAACTGCGTAACGACCGCGGGAACCCATCCGGGACCGTGGTACCAAGCCCATTGCACCGTCGATGCGCCGCTCTCGAGCCCGAACGGATGCAGGGCTCGGAACACCGGCACGTCGGTCCGTGAGTTGCCGTCCCAAATCAACGGCGCCGTCGCCACGAGGCCGGCGATGAGCGCAACGTAGGTGAACAGTGTCGCCGAAACCGTCGTTCGGCACGCGGCCGAAATCGCGAGTCCGGTGCTGGCGCACACGATCGCGGAGGAAAACAGCAGGAGGTATCCCGTGGCCACCTGAGCGCCGGATACGCCTCCCATCAGGAAGCCGACGGCGCTCATCGGCAGGGTGCACAGCAGTAGCCATCCTTGGAACACCAGGATGCCGGCGAGTTTGCCCGCCACCATTCGACCCGGCGGGACTCCCCCGGACACCAAGAGGTCCATGGTCCGCTGCTCGCGTTCCCCGGCGATCGCGCCCGTCGCCAGCGCCGGTGTCACCAACACCACCAAGGCGGCCTGAACCATGAGGAGGACGGAATTCCATTCCGTGCCGAGAAGATAGGCGCTGTCCGCCCCTTGGAACGAACGGTCCTGTCGTCCGAGCCAGGACAGGTAGACGGCGGTCAGCACCACCGAGAGCGAACCGAGCCAGATGCCCAGCACGCCGTAGGCGCGCGTTCCGCGCATTCGGGTGCGCAGTTGGCGGGTCAGGAACGGATTGTCGATGCAGGCTTCGATCCAGGTCCTCACGCCAATTGTCCTTCCGTCACGCGGAGGAAGAGATCCTCCAGGTCGCCCGTATCCTCGGCGAAGCGGCGCACGCGCACCCCGGCG
>JBJTRZ010000660.1:0-1860 GCA_046076415.1 Armatimonadota bacterium | reverse complement strand
CGCAACCCGGGCACCTTGAACGCTCCCATGATGTCGAGGCGCGTGTTCGCGTCGACCAACTGGTCCGCCGGACGATTCGGATCTGTGATGAGTCCGAGTTGGAGGCTCCGGCTGAAGGAGAGGGGATTTCCGAAGGGATCGTTCGCACCGATGCCAATGTCCTCGGCGGTCGGACGGACTCCAAGATTGTAATAGCCGGCGTCGTATGCGCTGGGAAGTCCATCGGCCATGAGCATCAGTTCGACGGGCACTTGGATGCCCAGGGCCGCCGCTTCGGCGTTGATTTCCGGAACCGTGGCGTTGGAGAGGGTGGCTCCCCTATGGCAAACGTTGCAGTTTTGATTTTGGAAAATCGCCAATCCTCGGATTGCCGACGCGGACATCGCGTTGGTTTGCCCCGCGAGATAGCGGTCGTAGGGGGTGTCTCCCGAGACCAACGTGGCTTCGTAGGCGAGGACGGCGAGTCCGAAGAAGAGGCTGAAATTGGCCTCCATGTGCGAATAGGCACCGGCCGCGTCGGGCACGATCCGGCCGCGCCCATTGACCGTGAATTTCACCGCGCTGTTCCACCATCGATCATCGAAGGCGGCTTGAATCATCGCTCGGTAGGTGGTGGACAAACCCTTGGATGGGCTCGCGAATGTTCCCAGCACGGAATCATCCGGAGCCACCGCCTGCAGCGCGAGGGGCTTGACGCCGAGGAGCTTGCGCGCCACCTGGGCGAAATTGCGGCCCCCGAAGGCCATTTCCACCTGATTGTTCAGCGGGCCCACGGCCTGCGACGCCAGGGAGGCGTTGCGGATGCTGATACGGGTAGGTTGCACGTCGCCGGTGCCGATGGTCCGGTAGACGCGTGCATCGACATCCGAATCGCCGAAGGGATTGACCCCGTTGAATTCGTTGTGCGCGCGTCCGTCCCAGAAGTTGCGGTGATTGTAGATCGCATTGATGACCGAGGGCGCGTTTCGCCCGGTCACCTGTCGAGTATTGACGCCCTTGAGGTTGAAGATCTGATCCGCGATCGGGATGCCGATGTCGTATGCGCCGATGTTGCCGAACGCATCGATCGAAAGGCCTTGGAACGCGAACTGCAGCAACCCTTGGCTGCCAACAATGTCGTTCGAATTGCGGAGTTTCTGGCTGCGGTTGTCCAGGATCTTCCGGAACTGGGTGAACGGAAAATCCGCGAGGGTCAACTGGTAATTGACCGTGTGCGCGCTGTCGAACACCGAGTCGAACGCGGGGGAGAGTTGGTTGCGGTCCCGACCGTCGGAGCCGGCTTGGTAGTGGCACGATGCGCACGCGGTCCCATCGGACCCGGCCTGCATGTCCCAGAAGAGCGCCTTGCCCAAACGAATGGCGGCGGCGTTGTCCTTGACGAAGCGACCGAGGTCTGGCAACGGAACGGCGACGGAATTGAGCGGGGCCAGGGGCGGCGGCGGTTCGACCTGCGGGCGCGCCTTGCGGCTGCTCCCTTGACCGGGCAGGGCCGCGAGCCCGAGGGCGATCACCGGTGCGATTCCGGCGACCCATCGTATCCAACGGGGTGCTGGGGATTTCATGAACGGAAGTGCTTTCCAGAAAATACGGGCCCGGCGGCGGGTGGGGAAGGGGGAGCGGCCGCCGCCGAACCGAGAGCGAAGAATTCTCAGTATATTAAGGGGTGTTCCCTTTTGGCTTCACTCGTAAAAATACCAGTTTTCCATGCCGTTGGAACGAGTTTATCGGGTGGCTCGCCAATGCACTCCGTAAATCTATTGGAGGGACCGTGTTCGCGCGGGCTTTGGTGGGAGTCGCTGTGCTCGCCGTCGGCACGGCCGCAGCCGCGCAATCGCCCGAGCCGTGCCTGCGTGTCGCCAC
>JBJTRZ010000659.1:0-9151 GCA_046076415.1 Armatimonadota bacterium | reverse complement strand
ACTCGCGTGGCGAGGACGCCGGGAATGGCGCAGGCGTAACTCGAGAGCAAAGGCACGAACGATTTCCCGTGCAGTCCAACCCGGCTCATCAGCCGGTCCATGAGGAACGCGGCGCGCGCGAGGTACCCCGTGTCCTCGAGCAAGGTGATGAACAAAAACAGAATGAGGATTTGCTGCAGGAAAACAATGGTGTTGCCCACGCCTCCGAACACGCCGGCGACGACCATTTCGCGCAGATCGCCCTTGGGAAGCAACGGAGCGACTCGGCCCCCGAGCCATTCGACGCCCGCTTGCAGGGCATCCGCCGGAATCGACGCCCATGTGAACATGGCCTCGAAGACCAGCAGCAGCACGCCCAAAAAGACCACGTAGCCCCAGACACGATGCAGGAAAACGCGATCGAGGCGCTCTTCCCAAGTCACCGGACCCGCATCGAACCGATGCATGGCGCGGGCCACCACCCCCCCGATGTGGGCGTACCGTTCCTCCGCCAGAACCGTCGGCACGTCGACCCCGCGGGCTTCGAGATCCCGTCGAATTTCCGCGGTGGCTTCGCGCACCGGGATGCTCCAACGGGCCATTTGCCGCTCGAGCGTGGCGCCTGCCGGAAGCGAAAGCAACAACAGCGCTTCCGCGGCCGCGGGCGCGCCGGCCAAGCCATGGAGCGCCTCGATGCCGCCGGCGATCCGGTTCACGGAGTCGACGATTTCGGGACACCGCGTCCATACCCTATCCACCGCTTCCGCGGATTGCGCTCCGCCCCCGTTCCGTGCATCCCCAAGACGCGCCGCCACGACGTCGAGCATTTCGCGCAGGCCCGCTCCGCGCCGAAGGTCCACCGAAACCACCGGCACGCCCAGTCGCTCGGCTAGTGCCTTCCCATCGACCTCCACACCCCGCGCGCGGGCCAGATCATGCATCGTGAGAACGACAACGACCGAGCATCCGGCCTCGATCAGCTGCGTGGTCAGGAACAGATTGCGCTCGAGGTTGGAGGCATCGACCACATTGAGCAGCAAGTCGGGACGTCGCTCTCCCGGCAACGACCCCATCAATTCGTCCCGCGCGATGCCCTCGTCGGGCGAATTGGGCGAAAGGGAATACAGTCCGGGAAGGTCCACGACGCGCAACGGCACTCCGGCCGGAAGCTGAACCGTCCCCTCCTTGCGTTCCACGGTCACCCCGGGATAATTGCCCACCTTGTGCCGCAGGCCGGTCAAGGCATTGAACAGCGTGGTCTTCCCGGAGTTCGGGTTGCCCACCAAGGCCAATGTTGGGTTCACGGGATGCGCCTACGACTCCGTTTCGGGTCGGACCCGAATCGCCTCCGCCTCGTCGCGGCGCAGCGATAGTCGATACGATCGAACCACCACTTCGAGCGGTCCACCGAAAGCCGCCATACGGGAAACCCGCACTTCCGCGCCCCGAGTGAATCCCATCTCCAAGAGGCGGCAACGGTTCGGGCCGGACACCGACACGACACGCGCGGCGCGCCCCTTTGCCAAGGAATCCAACCCGCAATCCATTGCTTCGGTCGCGCGGGCCGAATCGCCATCTTCCTTCACGTACGAGGGGGCACCTTTCAGAGTATGCTACCAGCAAGCCCGTGGCGTGGGCAATGTTTCCGACCGAATTGGTCGGTATTTATTTTCCCTCCTCGGACGTCACTTTTCGGCACTCGCACGTGTCCCAAGTTCGGGTCTGCCCGTCCCGCACCCACCCCCCCCGAGCACCATGCCCCATTCGACCGAAACCCGAACTACCGGACCGCAACGGATATCGACGGGCCTCCGCGCCGCTCAAGCCGTCGATGCTCCCCCGTCCGACCCCGATTCGGAGTTGGTGGCGCGATTCCGCGGCGGGGACGAAACCGCGTTCGAGGCAATTTTTCGCAAGTATCAAACTCCCGTCTTCAACGTGGTGCACCGTATGGTCCGGGGCGAGTCCGCCTACGATCTGACTCAAGAGGTTTTCCTCAAGGCCTACCGATCGCTGCGCGGTTTTCGGGGAGAGAGCAAACTCTCCACGTGGCTTTTCACGATCGCCCGCCACACCTGCTTGAACCACCTGCGCCACCTGAAAGTCCTGCCCGAGACTTCGCTCGACACGGATTTGGAGGAAGGCGGAGGCTGGGAACCCATCGACGGCGGGCTGCCGGTCGACCGTATTCCCGAGCTGCGCGAGTTGCAGGATGCGGTGGACCGCGTGCTGTCCACGTTGCCGCCGGGTGCTCGCCTCATGCTCATCCTGCGCGATTTCGAGCAACTCTCCTACGACGACATTTCCCGGGTCACCGAAGTGTCGATCGCCAATGTCAAGTCGCGCATCCACCGTGCCCGGCAACTTTTTCGCAAACGTTTCGAACCCTGGATGGAATTGATCGAAGGGAGTGTAGTCCGATGAAGCGCAACCGCTGCGACGATGTTCGCGACCTCTTGGCGGCACCGATCGATGGAACCGCGACCACGGTGGATGCCGAGTCGTTGGACGCGCATCTGGCCGTCTGTGCGCCGTGCCGCGAGGCGTTGGAACGACTCGCGGCGACCGTGAACTGGTTGCACTCCTTGCCGCCACGAGAGCCGGTGCTCGACCTGTGGCGCGAGTTGCAACCCGCGCTTGCCGACGCGCGCCGCGAAATGCGACTCGGTCCGATCGGTCGCCTACGGCTGCTGCTGGCAAGGATTCGCTCCCAAGCGGCTGCAGGAGCCATTGTTTTCACCGGTCAAGTGGCTCGCAACACCGATTCGGCGCTGCGCCGATGGATGCTCCAAGATCCGTTCCTGATCGGAGACGAAGCCTGATATGCCGGATTGGAACCATTTCGCGCAGACGATCGTGGGGCACCCTTGGTGGACGATCGCACTGCTGGTCGCAGGGTGCGCATTGCTTTTCCACGAAATGCTCACTCCCCTCACTTGGGGCTGGACCGGCACGCTCGGCCTTGCCTGCGTCGGCGTGGTGTTCGCTGCCCAGCGGACGGCGGGAGTCACCGGGTGGCTGGGCATCGTCCTTCTCCTTGCGGGTGTTGGGCTCCTGCTCGTGGAAATCCTGATCCTGCCCGGGCGAGGGGTGCCGGCGCTCTGTGGGTTCACGCTGCTTTTCTCCGGAATGTTCGTGGCCCTCGGTGGCACCGCCCGCCCAGGTTTCGCGCTCCCGGTGTCCGCCTGCCTCGCGCTGGCATCCATGGTGGCCTTCTTCGCGTATTTGCCCAAATCCGCGGCGTGGCGCGAGATCGGCAGGGCGATTCGAACGGTCGCGGCGGAAGCTCCCCCAACCCCGTTCCCGCTCCCGAGGGACCGCGGAACCACCCTGACGCCCCTGCGCCCCACCGGCGAAGCGTCGTTCGGCGGCGCGACGCGCTTCGTGGTGACGGAGGGAGAATTCCTGCCGAAGGGAATCGAGGTGGTCGTCGACCGAATCGAGGGAAACCGGATCGTGGTGGACGTGGCGAATACAACGCCTGACCTCCACCGGACACCCCCCGCGCCGGGCTGAACTCCGCTGCCTCGCACGCGAGCCGAAGGCGGAACCTTGGGACACAATGCAACCGAAACGCACCATGACCGATCCACATGCCTTCCACGCCTTCCCCATCGCCAACGGTGTCGCGTTGGACCTCTCGGGGACATCCCATCCCACGATGGTTCGAATGATTTCGTCGTCCAGCGCCCGTCTTCCCGAGGGTGAAACGCACTTTGGCATCGTGACGCGTGGCACGGTCGTTCTCGAAGCCCCGCAAGGTACGGTTACGCTCGTGGCGGGCATGTACTTCTCGCTTCCGGATGCGATCGAGGTTGATGCGAGCGCGGGCGCGCTGCTGGCCATCGGCAGCATCGGTTATCGCGGGCTACGTCAGTGGGGCGGTCCGATCGAGTCTAGAGGACGGCTTGAATACATCGACGGCTGCAGCGACACCCTGCTCATCTGTCCACCACGGCTTGGCGAACCGTGCCTGAATCACCTCCATATTCCCCCGGGAACCAGCCAAAGCCGGCACACGCATCCCACCGAGCGCATCGGGGTCATCCTTCGCGGAAGCGGTGAATGCCGGACGCCTTCGGGAACTTGGCCGTTGACCCCGGGGCTGGCTTGGCGAATTCCACCCGGTTGCCTCCATTCGTTCTTCACGACCGACGAAAGCCTCGACGTGTTGGCGTGGCACCCGGATTCGGATTTCGGTCCCACCGATGGAGACCATCCGATGGTGAATCGAACGGTATTGGCGCATGGTTGATCCGTACCGATCCCGGGGCGAAGACACGGGCCGCTGGGTCGTGGAATCGATCGTCGTGCCGGGGATGGTATCCGGGGAGTTGCTTCGTCCGGAAACGCCGGATCCGCTGGAAGCGCACCCGTTGCGGATCGAAACCACCCTTCGGCCCCCGAAGCCCCCCTCGGTCCCCACGCCGGGACAGCCATGGTTGTTGTCCACCCGTTCGGCGGCACCCGACCTGCTCGGAGCGTTGTGGCGCGGAGTTCGGTCACGCTACGCCTTCGATCCGGCACGGATCGAGGTTCCGCCCGGTGTCACGGTGGAGACATTCCCCAAAATCGAGGTGCGGGTTATCGTCCCAAAGGTTCGGCGACGACGCGGCGTGCTCGTTGCCAGCCTCTTTGCCGGTCCAAAGGGATTCCCCGCCGATGGCAAGCGCGCCGTCGCGGTGGCTTCCTTCGATATCGAGCGGATTGGCGAAACCGACCCCTTGGTCGTGGCCATGCCGGGAATCGATCCCGGGGCCGTGGCGGTCGCGCTGCTCCACGACGAGAACGGCAACGGAAGGCTCGACACCACGCTGGGATTTCCTACCGAGGGATTTGGGTTCTCGGGTGCGCCGAAGGTGCGTTTCGGTCCCCCGCGGTACGAGGCTTGCCGGTTCCTGATCACGACGTCGGCTCCAAACCGCGATTTGGAAATACCGATCATTTATCTCTGATCCGTCCGGGAGGTGCCGGGCATCGCCGGGCCGAACCGTGGCGACATGATCGCCCCCATCTTTGCCACCGCTGTCCTGCTCGCGGGAATGTCGAGTCCTCAAGCGGTTCCGCCCCTCACTCCGTCCACCGTGGCTCCGCTCCTCGCGGCACGTCGTCCCGCCCGCGACTTGGCGGATCGTCTGCGCGCTTGGATCGGCGACGCGTCGCTCCGCGCGGGTACGGGGCTACGCGTGGAGGATCGCGCGGCAACGTTCGCGATCGAGATAGCGGAGGGCGAGCCGGAGCCCAAGGTGGTTGGCAAGGACGGGGCGTGGTCGCTTCCGCTCAAGCGCGTGGGAACGACGCGCATCTACGCCGCGGCCACGGTGTTGGAGGAGGGCTTCGGCACCCGTTGGCACTTCGATGTGGGAGGCCAGCGGCGCGGAGGAGGCGAGATCGAAGCCTACGACTTCCCCCCCGAAACCAAGGAGCAGCCGGGGGTGCCCAAGGGCAAATTGACCCAGCAACCCGAATGGACCGACAAGGTTTTCGGAGCGAAGCGCGATTGGTGGGTATATGTTCCGGCGCAGTACGACCCCACGAAGCCGGCCTGCGTGCTCGTGGTTCAGGACGGACAATGGTCGCGCGGCTACTGGCCGGTCGTGCTCGACAACCTGATCGCCAAAAAGGATATCCCGGTCACCGTCGCCGTTTTTCTGACGCCGGGAGGCAAGGATCGCCCGCTGGACAATCGGTCCTACGAATACGATTCCCTTTCCGATAAATACGCCCGCCTGATCCTCGATGAAATCCTGCCCGAAATGTCGAAGACGTGGAACCTGCGGCAGGACGCGCGTGGCCGCATGATCACCGGGCTTTCCTCCGGCGGAATATGCGCATTCACCGCCGCTTGGGAACGACCCGATGCATTCCACAAGGTCCTTTCCTGGATCGGCAGTTTCACCAACCTTCAAGGCGGCCCCACCGGCACCGCGGGCGGAAACACCTACCCCGCGATCATCCGGCGCAGGGCCGGATGGGACCGCAAGGGCGCTCCGAAACCGATTCGTGTTTTCCTCCAGGATGGAAGCAACGACCTCGACAACGCCGCGGGAAGTTGGCCGATCGCGAACCAGGACATGGCGGCGGCGCTGCGCTACGGCGGGTACGACTTCACCTTCCGCATGGGGCAGGGATTCCATTCGGACAAACACGGTCGGGCTTTGTTGCCGGAGGCGTTGCGTTGGCTTTGGCGGGACGAGCCCAAGTAATTCGAGAGGCCGGGCGACCGGCCCGATAGAATGGCCGCATGTCCGAACTGCAACCGGTCCTGATCGCGGGACGTTGGCGCGACGCCGTCGATCCGGTCTCCTTTTTCCACGCCGAAAACCCCGCCACCGGGGAAGCCCTCCCCGAGTCCTACCCGGTTTCGGGCCCGGACGACATTGAAGAGGCCTTGCGGTCCGCCGCCGAGGCCGTGGAAACGCTTCGAACGATTCCCGTGGAAACGCTCGCCGTTTTCCTCGAGGACGTCGCGACGGCTTTCGAGGGAGATCGGGCCGAGTTGGTGGCGCTCGCGCATCGCGAAACCGGATACCCGGTGCAGCCGCGCTTGGACGCGGTGGAATTGCCGCGTACGTGCAATCAATTGCGGCTGGCGGCACAATCCGTGCGCGAACGCTCTTGGCAAAACCCCACCGTGGACACGGCCGCGGGGATCCGGTCGCGGTTCGAACCGTTGGGCGGTGCGGTGCTCGTGTTCGGGCCCAACAATTTTCCCTTTGCCTTCAACGCCGTGTCGGGCGGAGACTTCGTGGCGGCGATCGCGGCGGGATGTCCCGTGATCGCCAAGGCCCACGCCAGTCATCCGGGAACGTCGCGCCGCTTGGCGGAACACGTGGCGCGCGCGGCGCGCAACCACGGCCTCCCGCCGGGAATGGTTCAAATGCTCTACCGCATGGACCACGCCCTCACCCATCGTTTGATCGCCGACCCCAGGGTGGCGGCGGTGGGCTTCACCGGCTCGCGCTCGGCGGGTCTCGCCATCAAGGAAACGGCGGACCGCTCCGGCAAACCCGTGTACCTCGAGATGTCCAGCGTCAACCCCGTCTTCGTACTCGAAGGCGCACTCCACGAGCGAGGCGCGGCCATTGCCGGCGAATTCTTCACCAGCTGCACCATGGGAGCCGGACAATTCTGCACGAACCCCGGCTTGATCGTCGTGCCTGCGGGCCTGGCGGGCGACCAATTCGTGGAAGCTTGCGTCGAATCGTTCGCGAACGCGGCACCGGGCGTGCTCCTCGGGCGTTCCGGCCTCCGGTCCGTCGGGGAGGCGGTCGACATTCTTCGTGCGGCGGGCGCGGAGGTTCGGGTGGGAGGAGCCCCGCTGCCGGGCCCGGGATACCGTTACGCGAACACGCTGCTCACCGTCGACGCGGAATGTTTCGTCCAGGATCCGCAACGTTTCCAGACCGAAGCCTTTGGTCCCGTTGCCCTACTGGTTCGAGCGGACGAGGGTGGGATGGTCGACGTCGTCCATCACCTCGAGGGCAATCTGACGGGCACGCTCTATACGGCGACCGATGGATCCGACGATGCGCTTTCGGACCGGATTTCCCCCATCCTGCGCACGAAGGTGGGACGCCTGCTCAACGACAAGATGCCCACGGGCGTGGCGGTGAGCCCGGCGATGAATCACGGCGGCCCTTACCCGGCCACGGGCCATCCCCATTTCACGTCGGTGGGACTACCGGCGGCGATTGGCCGATTCGCCCGCTTGGCATCCTACGATGCGGTCCGTCCGCACCGACTGCCGGCCGAGTTGCAGGACGGAAACCCCTTGGGTATCGTTCGCCGCGTGGACGGCATCTGGGGCGTTCACTAACGAAAAGCAGACCGCCGGGTGCCCGCGGAGCGCCCGGCGGTCGGAGCGTCAGCGAAGCCGTTCCCTCAGCCAACTTTCGAGTTGCGCGATCGGCAACCGAACCTGCGTCATGGAGTCCCGGTCACGCACCGTGACCGTGTCGAGCAGGTCGGTCGATCCGTCGCGGCTGAGTCCGAGCGTATCGTAATCCACCGTGATGCAGAACGGCGTCCCCGCCTCGTCCTGTCGACGATAGAGCTTTCCGATCGCGGCGGTGTCGTCGTAGACCACCCGCATTCCCAGATTCGATTGCAGATCCCGCTTGATTCCCTTGGCTTTCGCCACGATATCGGGTTTGTTCTTCGCCAGTGGCAGCACGGCAACCTTGATGGGCGCGAGCGCCGGCTTGAGGCGCAGCACGACGCGGACATCGCCCTTCTCGGCGTCGACCACTTCCTCGTCGTAGGCCTCGCACAATGCCGCGAGCACTCCCCGATCGACCCCGGCGGCGGGTTCGATCACGAACGGCACGATGTGGCGATTGTTGGGCTGGTCGAAATAGGTCAGCTTTTCGGTCGAGTGCTCGTTGCGCATCGCCTTCTCCCGGGTGTTGTCCGAGAGCGGCAAGTTCGCTTGATCACGGGAATGGCTGCCAAGGTCCCAGTCGGTCCGATTCGCGATTCCCTCGAGCTCGTCGAAGCCCAGAGTCGGAAAATCGTAAAGGATGTCCACAGTGCGCTTCGAGTAATGGGCCAACTTGACATGCTCGAAGAGGCGGATTTTGTCCCGTGACAATCCGACCACGTTCACCCACCAATCGATGTGGTCGACGATCCACTCGTCGTGGATACGTTCATCCTCGCCCGGCATTACGAAGTATTCGATTTCCATCTGTTCGAGTTCGCGGACCCGGAAGATGAAGTTGCGCGGCGTGATTTCATTGCGGAACGACTTGCCCATCTGGGCGATCCCGAACGGAACCTTGCGATTCGTGGAATCGAGCACGTTCTTGAAATCGACGAACATGCCTTGGGCGGTTTCCGGCCGAAGGTAGGCGAAGTTCTCGTCGTCGGCGACGGGCCCCACCTGTGTCTTGAACATCAAGTTGAACTGTCGCGGTTCGGTCCAGTCTCCGGGCTTGCCATCCTGGGCATCCACCACCTTCGCCGCAAGCAACGCCTCGCGCGCCTTTCCGGGATTGGAAAGAAGCAGGTCGGTGAAGGCGTCGAGGTCGTCCGGACGCGCCGCGCCGAAAGCCGTGGCGATCGCATCGAGGACCGCGTCGGATTGCTCCTTCAAGAGATGATCGAAGCGATAGCGTTTCTTCGTGGAGCGGTTGTCGACCAGCGGGTCGCTGAACCCCTTCTCGTGACC
>JBJTRZ010000658.1:0-8821 GCA_046076415.1 Armatimonadota bacterium | reverse complement strand
TGGTCGTCATCGCCATTATCGCCATCCTCGCGGCCATCCTCTTCCCTGTCTTCGCCCAAGCCCGTGAAAAGGCCCGCGGCATCACCTGCGTTTCCAATGCCAAGCAAATCGGCACCGCGATCATGATGTACTCGCAGGACTACGACGAGACCATCATTCCGTGGTTCGTCCGCACCGGCCTGCCGCGCACTCCCGAGCGCCGCGATCTGGTCAGCTGGGCGCAGAACCTGCAGCCCTACATCAAGAACGGTGCTCCTACGGTCCTCAACGCCTCGAGCCTGAACTTCAACAATGTCCAGGCGAACGGCATGTTCAAGTGCCCGTCGTTCAACGCCGATCAGTTCCGCCGCGCCGCGAACCGCGACGACTGCGATGGACCGGGCGCCCTCGACGCGTGGATCCCGGCTCGCCTCTACCATGCCAACTACGGCATCGGATTCGGGGTGCGATTCGGCTCCTGCACGCAGGACGACCCGTACGCGTTCTTCGCCGGATCCGATGTTCGCCGCGCCACCATGAGCCTCGCCCAGGTGAACCGCCCGGCCGAGACCGTCGAAGTCACCGACGGCTTCACGGGGATCATCCAGAGCGGCGGCTTCGGCACCACCATGGGTTGCGAGTCGGCCGAAAGCCACCACGGTGGCGGCACGCACATCTTCCTCGATGGCCATGCCAAGTGGATCGCGCGCAACTCGGAGCGCTACGTCCAGCAAGACGCCGACGGTTGCTGGTACAAGCTGTACTACGCCGCCGACCGCTAGTCCGATGGCGAAACCGGCGGCCTTCGCTACGAAGGCCGCCGGTTTTCCGTACGGCGACCCTCAGGTAACCAAATGAAACAAGATCGGAAGAAACTGATCGCCTTGGCCGTCCTTCTCGTCGTGGGCGCGGGCATCGCCTTCCTTCTTTCACGACCGGCGCCCCCGGAACCCGCCAAGGGAAGTGTTTACTACACGGGGCCGATGATCAACAAGTCGCGCACCGCGATCGTCGACGAAGCCGGCAACGTAATCAAAAAGCTTGATCCGAATCGTCCCGACAAGGACGGGACCGCCGTCGGACCAGGCCGCAACGCGCCCGCCGATGCGGATGTCGCGACTCCCGGGGAGGGCGCGAGGCCCTCCGGAAACTAGGTGATCTCCATGTCGTTCTCTTCCGCGCGAGCACGCGCGATGCGTGGCCTGCCCTGCCTCTTGATCGCGGGTCTGGCCGTCGCCGGTTGCTCCTCGACGCCCGAACCCACCAAGACGACCGGCAGCTACTACGAAGGCGCAATGAAGCCCAAGTCGCCCGGTGGCGGCACACCTGCCGGCGCTCCCGCCGCGGGCGCGCCCGGGGCTCCCGCTCCCGCCACGCCCCGTGGTGGCGGATCCGTCGACAACTGATCGACGACCGGCAAAATGGCGAAACGGCCACCCGATTCCGGGTGGCCGTTTTTTTCGCCAGATTGCAACACGTTTGGTGTCGAAACCGGGCGTTTGGCGGCTTCAGGCGGACTGCCAAAACGGCGGTGGGGCCGGTTCTGCATCGAATTGCCCCAAACGTCCCGCGAGCGACTCCGCGACATCCGCTTTGACCAGGATCCCATCCTCGGCGTACTCCACCGAGTGCACCACGCCGAATTCGTAGCATTGCGCGACCAATTCGGATCGGCTGTAGGGAATTTTGAGATGCAGGTGGCGGACGAGCCCCCGGATGGTTTCGGTGAAGCGGTCCATGAGGTGGCCGATGCCTTCCGCCTTCGACGCGGAGATGTAGCAGGCGTTGGGCGTGTCGGCGACCCACTTTCGCAACTGGTAGGCGTCCTCCACCAAATCCGCCTTGTTGAACACGGTCACCACGGGTTTTTCCGCGGCCCCGAGCGACTCGAGCGTTTCGAGGACGGTGTCCCGATGCCGATCCGCTTCCGGCGACGAAGCGTCGACCACGTGGACAAGGAAATCGGCGTCGACCACTTCCTCCAACGTGGCTCGGAACGCAGCCACGAGATGGTGTGGCAGGTTGCGAATGAAGCCCACGGTGTCGGTGAGAAGAATAGCCCGCCCATCGGGCAGCACCACGCGCCGCGTGGTCGGGTCGAGCGTGGAAAACAGCATGCGATCCGCAAGCACATCGCTCCCGCTGAGGCGGTTCAGCAGGGTGGACTTGCCCGCCGACGTGTAGCCCACGAGCGCGGCGCTTGGAAACGGCAACTCGCGACGACCCGCCCGCTGCATGCGGCGCTTGCGTTTGACGTCCTCGAGTTCGCGCTCGAGTTCGCCGATCCGTTCGCGGACCTTGCGTCGATCGAGTTCGAGTTTGGTCTCGCCTCCTCCACCACGCACGCCAATTCCGCCCTGTTGGCGCTCGAACTTCGTGTAAAGGCTGCCGAGGCGCGGCAACAAGTACGAAAGCTGCGCCAGTTCGACCTGCAACTTGCCCTCGCGGGTCCTCGCCCGCTGCGCGAAGATGTCGAGGATCAATTGGGTTCGATCGATCACCCGAACCTTCAGGGACTCTCCCAAGTTGCGTTGCTGGGTGGGCGAAAGCTCGTCGTCGAAAATCACGACGCTCGGCGCGACGACCGAAACCTCGTCGAGGAGTTCGAGCATTTTTCCTTGCCCGATCAGGGTGGCGGGATCCGGTTGACGCTTGCGTTGCCCCACCTTCGCGACCGTGCGCGCACCGGCCGTGGCCGCCAATTCCTCCAACTCGTCGAGGCGAACCTCCAGCGGATCGGTCGACGTGTCGGATTCGACCGCGACCAGAACGGCGGTGTCATCCCGGGCGGTATCGTGCAGCGATTTTCGTTCGATGGAAATGGTCGGAGTCCCTCGTGGACATGATATCGCTCCCGGTCCGACCAACGATCCCCGGAACGACCGAATCGATGTCGGAAACGGGTATCCCGGCCGTCCGGAATTCTTGACACGTGCCCGCCCGGCGTGTTACATTCCGGCCGTGTGATCTCCTTTTCTCTCCACTCGATGTGGAAGCGGTCCCGTAGGGGACCGCTTTTTTTTCCGGTCGACGAACCGAACGCCCGCCTCCCCCGTTCAGCCGCTCGAAGTGTCCACCGCGGAGATTTCACCGCCGCGGGTACGCTCGAGGCGCGTGTGACGCGGAAGGCCGACCGCGGGTTCGGGCCAATCCGCGACGGCATGCAGCCCGCGGCTTTCGTGGCGTTGCAAGGCCCCGGCCACGACCAGCTGCGCCACCAGGCATAGGTTGCGCAGTTCCAGAAGGTCCTCCGTGGGTCGGCAGGTCGCGTAAAGCCCACCCACCTCGTCGGCAATCACACGCAACGCTTCCCGAGCTTGCTCCAGCCGTTCGACGGTACGAAAAATCCCCACGAATTTGGTCATGATCGTTCGGATTCGCAACCGCAATCCCGCCGTTTCCGCGGTGCGCACCCGTCCTCGATACGGTTGGAACGCCTCCACCGACACCTCTTCAGGCGGGTCGTCTCCGTCACGAATGGACTGCGCCGCGCGGTGGCTGAACACCAAGCCTTCGAGGAGCGAATTGGACGCGAGTCGGTTTGCGCCATGGACACCCGTGCACGCCGCCTCGCCGGAGGCCCTCAGCCGTCGTAGGGAAGTACGCCCTTCGAGGTCGCTGGCGATACCGCCGCACGCGTAGTGCGCGGCGGGCACCACCGGAATCATTTCCCGCGTCATGTCTATTCCGTAGGACAGACACCGAGCATAGATGTTGGGAAATCGGTGGCGCACTTCGGCGGCCGGCACATGACGGACGTCGAGGAACATGCACGCGGCTCCCGTGCGTTTCATCTCCGTATCGATCGCCCGGGCGACCACGTCCCGCGGTGCGAGATTGCCGCGTGGGTCGTAGGCTTCCATGAAGGCCGTTCCATCGCGGTCGCGCAGGATACCCCCTTCTCCCCGAACGGCCTCGGAAATGAGGAAGGACTCAGCGGCCGGATGATAGAGCGTGGTCGGGTGGAACTGGATGAATTCCATGTCCTCCACGCGGGCGCCTGCTCGGAAAGCCATCGCTATTCCATCGCCGGTGGCGATCGGAGGATTGGTCGTATGCAAATACACGTGGCCGCACCCCCCGGTGGCGACCAGAACGGTCCGACGGGCGCGGAAGGTGTGTATTCCGCCCCCGATCGTGTCGAGCACGTGCACCCCTCGAATCGTCGGATCTCCCGCGGGATCCCGGGCGAGGTCGATTCCGGAATGGTGTTCGAACAAGGAAACGGAGGGGTGGGATTGGAGGTCCGCCAGCAGCGCGCGCTCGATTTCCCTTCCCGTCAGGTCCCGGCTGTAGGCGATGCGGCGCCGCGAGTGTCCGCCTTCCCGCGTCAACGCGAGCTTCGCTCCATCGGGTCCGGCTTCGGTATCGAATCGCGTGCCGATGTCGATGAGTTCCCGGATGCGGGCCGGTCCTTCGCGCACGAGGGCCTGCACGGCCTCCAAACGGCACAGTCCCGCGCCGGCGACGAGCGTATCCTCGACATGCAGGGCTTCCGTGTCGTCCGGAGCCAGCACGCCTGCGATACCCCCCTGCGCCCAGTTGGTGTTGCTTTCGGACCGTCCGCGCTTGGTCACGATCGCCACGGTCCCTAGATCGGCGACCTTTCGCGCGAACGTCAGTCCGGCGATTCCCGACCCGAGCACGACGAAATCGAACACACCTTCCATCGGAAAGCTCCCGTCAACGTCCATCCCGGGTGGGCAATGTCCGCAAGTCGGCGAGATCGTAGCCGGCGTAGAACTCCCGTCCTGCGAGCTTTTGGCCGGTTGGAGCAAAGAAATCCACGCGAACCATGATCAGCACCGGCACCGCCCCATCCTTGCGTGGCGCTCCATTCGTGGTGCGACAGTCCAGCCGCGCCTCGATGCACTGGACTCGTTCGGCTTCCTTGGTGTCGCCACCCAGCACTCGGCAACCCGCCCGCCGCAGGGGTTTATCCAGCAATCGAACCACCTGACGGTCGAGCTCAATCATGTCGCTCGGTTCGATTCGCCCCGCGAGTTCCCGATTCCAGCCCGGCATCCACCGCAAACCAACGGAGTCCAGACCACCGGGTCGCAGCAAGGGATCGTCATCTCCGGGCAAGCGACGACCGGGCGGAGCGCCCACGCAGATCGAAAAAATCGCCTGTGCCACGGGAAGCGCCGCCCGTTCGAGGCGGCTACCTGCGCTCGCATCGGCCCGTTTCGAAGCACGGAGCAGCGCACCGATGCCCATTCCAAGGACGGCGCGCCGTGAAGGAGTTCTCATCCGCCGGCCGCCACGGTCCACACCTTCACCGATCCCGCCCCCGCCGATCCAATGGCTCCCGCCGCGGCATGCACCGACGCGCCGGTGGTGAAAACATCGTCCACCAACAACACCCGAGCCTCGCGGAGCATTCCCGCGGTGCGCATGTCCAAACGGAATCGCAATCGCGCCGAACGACGTTCCTCCGAAGTGCGTCCCATCTGAGCGGTTGACCCGTCGCGACGCAGGGCTCCCGGCGTCAGGACCGGGCATCCGAGGCGCCCGGCGACGCGCCTCGCAATCTCCTCGACGGGATTCGCGCCACGGCGCAACGTACGCCACGGGTCGCCCGGCATCGCAACGACCACGTCGAAGCCTTCGGGAAAAGCTTGGTCGACCCTGGCTGCGGCCCGTTCCCCCAGCGAATCGGCAAGATGCAATTGCCCACGGTATTTCATTTCATGGATGAGCCGGCGCACGGGGCCATCGAATACATAGGCCGCCCGAGCCTCCGTGAAGTTCCAGTCCCCCCACCGCGCCCGCGCGGCTTCGCACGTTCCGCAGGAGGCTCCATCGGCCGGGCGCGGACATCGCCCGCAGGCGTCCGAGGGCATCGCTTCGAAGGCGTCCCCGCAATCGCTGCAAATCGCAGGGAGGTCCCAGGCGCCGCAGATGTGGCAACGGGAGGGGAAGACGAAATCCAACACCCCGAGGCCGATGCGCCGGGCGAACGATCGCGCATCAAGTTGGCCGGACAGCTCGTTCATTGCCCCGACACCACGATCGCCCCGGAAACATGGCGCGTCCTGCCGGCAACGGAAACAATTCCCTCGACCGGATACCGCCCGGGCGGGCACCCGAGAGGCGGTGTCACTTTGAACGAGGCTCCCTTCACTTCGGTCGCGTACGACAATCGAACGGTTCTCTCGGAACCGTCGACCACCCAACCGGCAGGAGGCGACAGGGAAACGCGAGCTTCCACGGTCTTGTCGGATTGACTTCGAAGCACGACTTGGACGATTCGTTGCCGTCGCGCATCCGGCGCATTCGCCACCACGGGGGAATCGTCGGCGCGGAGTTCGATCACGCAGGGGTCGATGCGCTCCACGGCAGCCCGCGCCACCAATCGGCCCGCCTTCGTCGTCAGGATCAACTGGTAGGCCAGGGAACGTGCTCCGTCGCCTTCGGGAACCACGATCGTGATCTCCCGCCGAAGTTTGGCTCCCGGAGTAATTCGGATCTCTCCGCTCGAGCCGTCTCCGGCTCCCGCTGGCCCCTCGAGCGACCAGGACCGAACTTCCACCTCTCCCCCCGAAACGTTTGCAATCTCGACCGCAGCACGGAGGTTGCCCGGATCGGTCACCACTTTGGCGAACGGGGTGAGCCGAACCGCGAGGCCCAGTCCAGCCGCCGGGATTTCATCGACCATCTCGGCCACCATGAACCCGTTGGATTCGGGAGGAACGGCGAAGGAATCGCCAGAAGGTCGGCCCAAGCGGACCCCAACGTCGCCGCCGTTTTTTCGGGCAGGTAGTTTCCCAGGAAGGACAACGATCAAACGATCACCCGAAACCAAACAGCGAACCGCGGCCGGGTCGACCTTGGCCCATGCTCCGGCGCGCCCGCTTTGGCCGTGGTCCCATCTCCGTACGATCGGCATCGCACCGGCATTGGACCAATGCACTCTGTAGTTCGCGGCGCGTCGTTCGAATCCGTCGCCCTCGCGGTCGACATCGAGCACGACCGGTCCACCATCGAACGTCCGTACCGAAAATGCCAAACCGTCGCCGTCCCACATCGCTCGCAGATCGGGTTGTCCTTCCAATGGTTCCATCAACGGAAACCATTGCTCCGATCCCACAGCCGGATCCAACGGGCCCGACCGTCGAAGGATGCGGCGCTCGTAATGGCGATCCGGGTGCCCCGGGACCGGAGCGGCGGGTCGTCCGTCGGCAGGAATGTCGGGGGACACGGCGAAGGCCAGCGACGAGAGGATCGCCACCGTCGCTGCCGCGGACAGCGTCCTATTCAAGGCGGCGGAAGCGATCATCGAGTTCATGGTCTCCTTGCAGTTTTTCCGCGAATCGGAGTCGCCCCTCGGCGTCCCGATTCCCGGGATCCAGCGACAGGACTTTGCGGTATTGAAAGACCGCGGCCGCATATTCCCGAGACTCGTAATGCCGGTGCCCCTCCGCAAGGGCGAGCGCGATACGACACCGTTTTTCGAGCGCCGAAGCAGCCGATTCCGGATCCGAACCCCGGGGCACGGATTCGAGGAGCAGCAACGCTTCGCGGGGACATTCGCGATCCAACAGATCTGTTGCCTTGGCGACGACATCGCATGTTTGTTGCGCTCGTGCGTCGGCCAAGCCCGCGGTCGCGGGGCGGTTGAACGGGTCCGCAAGCAATGCGTCCCGCCAATGGCGCCCACGAACCGTGGGGTCGGATTCCTCGGCCGCCTTGCCAATCGCGTCACGGCACCATGCCACGCGTAGTTCGGCCCAGCGGGAATGCCACTCCACATCGGCCTGGAACAAATCCGCCACCTCCGCGACACGCCGCTCCGCTTCCCTGTAATCACCCACCACCGCAACGGATTCCGCGGAGACCCAAGTACGTTCGCGAAGTTCCCGCAACCAGGTCGCCCAGCGCTCCACGCACTCCATCTCCCCCGGGTGGGTGCTTGCCACCTCGGCGATCCGCCGAACCGCACGCGCGAGGTCTCCCCCCGCGCGAATCGCCTCCGCCTCCACCACCGCCGCCCGCACGCCGGCCGAGGCGCCCGCAGAACGCGACCGGATACGGAACAGGGCAATGCGGTGATTGCGGCGATGGACCGCCATGTATTCCCCCGAGGGAGCCATTGCCAAGCCCGCCGGCTCGACATCGGTTGGAATCTCTCCAAGGGGCTCTCCCGACGCTCCCAGCAGAACGAGGCGGCCTCCGCCCGACCGACCCCCAACCGCCACGGCAACAAGATCACCGGATTCCGACGCGGCGACATCGCGGACCGGTCCCTCGATCGGCAGGAACCAGAGCAGTTCTCCCTCCCCGCCAATCCTCCCCAAACCCGTTCCTACCCCATCGGATCCCCCGACGAGGAAAACACATTCGTCGACCCCGCAGGGAACGACCCGGGAGACCGGAGTTTCGAGTCGATGCAGCCAACAGGTTCGGCGACGGTCGTCGAGCAACAACACGTCGCCGGATTCTCCCCCGACCGCGATTCGCGCCCCGGCGTGATCCACCCCGACGCAGGCGACGGGGAACGCGATCTCCCGCGACCACACCGTCCGGCCCGCGCACTCGCCGACCACGACAAGGTTGCCGGTGCCGGTTCGATCCACGCCTGCCGCCACGAAGCGCTCGCCCCCGGGAACGATGGCGACATCGGTCCAGTAGGGCCGGCTCTCCATGGGAAAACGCGACTTGCGGCCCTTGGGCAATAGATAGAGGTGGTCGTCGGTGGCACCCACCACGGTCCCTTCGCGGACATCCACCTCGAAGCGACGCAGGGATTCCACTTGGAAAGTCGACAGCTCGATGGGTTCGTGCCCGGCCCCGTGCCGAACGACATGCCAAGTCCGGGCCTCGAATTCGTCGGGAATCG
>JBJTRZ010000657.1:0-2177 GCA_046076415.1 Armatimonadota bacterium | reverse complement strand
GGTGGGCGCCGGGGTCATCGCCAAGGTCATCGAATAGGACGCCGAACGCGGGCGGCCCGTGCGACCACGGGCCGCCTGCGCTTTGGTGTGGTTTTGTCCAAACGGAAGTTCCATGCGAAAAGACAAAGTACGAATCCGGCTCCGCGCGTTCGACCATCGAACGCTTGATCAGTCGGCAGAAAAGATTGTGGATACCGCCCGCCGGACCGGCGCCCGAATTTCGGGTCCTGTCCTGCTCCCGACGGAGAAGCGGATTTTTGCGGTTCAGCGAAACGCCACCATCGACAAGGAGTCGATGGAGCATTTCGAAATGCGCACCCACAAGCGCCTGATCGATATCCTTAATCCGGGCCCGAAGACGATCGATGCGTTGATGCGCCTTGATCTGCCCTCGGGTGTGGACATCGAAATCAAGCTTTAGTCCAGCTCAACGGACTGCCGCGTCACGCAAGGCGAAATTGGTTCGCCCCAGGTGCGCCGTGGAGGTTAGCATGTCAGTCAAGGGAGTTCTCGGCCGCAAGGTCGGTATGACGCAGGTGTTCGACGAGGAAGGGCGGGTGGTTCCCGTCACGGTTCTCTCGGTCGAACCCAACGTGGTTGCGCAGGTTCGGACCGTCGACAACGATGGTTATTCGGCCGCGCAGCTTGCGTTCGAGGAGTGCAACGTCAATCGTTTGAATCGACCCGAGCAGGGGCATCTGGCGAAGGCGGGCGTTCAGCCGCGCCGGCACCTGCGCGAGTTCGATATCGTCGAGGGCGAATCCGTCGCGGTCGGCGACGTTGTCAAGGCCGACATTTTCGCGGTTGGTGAACGTGTTGTTGTCTCGGCCACCAGCAAGGGCAAGGGATTCGCGGGCGTCGTGAAGCGGTACCACTTCCATGGTGCCGACATGACCCACGGTTCCATGATCCACCGCAAGCCGCAGTCCTCTGGTGCGACGGACGCCGCGCGTACGTTCAAGGGAACCAAGAAGCCGGGTCGCATGGGAGGCGAGCGCGTTTCCCAGTTCGGGCTCAAGGTGGTTCGCATCGAGGCCGACCGTGGTCTGGTCCTGGTGAAGGGCGCTGTGCCTGGCGCGAACGGGGCGTTGGTGGAGATCACCAAGGCGCGTCGCGCGGAGAAGGCTCGCGTTCGTCAAGAGACGCAGCGCTCGAGCAAGAAGAAGTAGTCCTCCGGCAACCAGCTGGACTCGATTTCCGGGTTCGCGCGGCATGCGCGGCTACGGACGGAGTTTACAAATATGCCCACGTTGGCGATAAAGACGAAAAGTGGAAAGAAGGGCGGGGACGTTGTCCTTTCCGAAAAGGTTTTCGGAGCGCCCCGCAACATCGCGCTGATGCATCAGGCCGTCCGCGCGGAATTCGAAAACAGCCGGCAGGATACCCGCAACGCCCCCGGGCGCGGCGACATGCTGGGCGGTGGCAAGAAGCCGTGGCGTCAGAAGGGCACGGGGCGTGCTCGCCAAGGGTCGATCATCGCGCCGCATTGGCGCAAGGGTGGTGCTGCTCATGGTCCCCATCCGCGGGCGCTCGGTCATTCCATTCCGCGGAAAATGCGGCGCGCGGCGATTTGGTCGGCCCTTTCGGCGAAGCTGGCCGACGGCGAACTCGTGGTCATCGACACCTTCGGTCTGAAGGATATTTCGACGAAGGAGGCCGCGGAGTTCCTTGCGAAGGTCAACAACGGTGCGCGCAAGTCGTTGGTGATTCTCGAGGAATCCGATCCTGTGGTCGTCAAATCCCTGCGCAATATTCCCGGAGTGACCTTGCGGGTTGCTCCCGTTGTTTCCACCCGCGACGTCGTCGACGGGGGCATTGTCGTGGCCACGAAGGCGGCCGCGCTGAAGCTCGATGCGACGTGGTCCGGCAACGAGGAGGCCACCGATGCCTGATCTGTATCAAGTGATTCAACGCCCTGTCATTACGGAGAAGGCGTTGACGATGAATGGTGAACGCAAGTATGCGTTCATCGTCCACCCTGAAGCCAACAAGATCGAAATCCGTGCCGCGGTCGAGGCGCTGTTCACCACCCCCGAGGGAGGTAAGTTGAGCGTGACCGACGTCAACACGATTCGCGTCAAGGGTCGCACCAAGCGCTACCGTCTGTTTGGGCGGATGTCGGTGGGCAAGACCCCGACGATCAAGAAGGCGGTCGTCACGGTTGCCGAAGGGCAAAG
>JBJTRZ010000656.1:0-4565 GCA_046076415.1 Armatimonadota bacterium | reverse complement strand
CCGCGGACAACCGGCTGGCGCACGGCGGAGCGCGCGCCGTGGCCGGCGAACCGGGCCGGCGATTCAATCCTTTGTTCCTGTACGGACCGTCGGGCACCGGCAAGACCCACCTCTTGATGGCGATCGGCGCCGAGGTCGAGCGCTCGGGCATTCGGTGCGCCTATGTTTCGGGCGAAGACTTCACCACGGAATTCATCGCGAGCTTGCGGGACCGCAAGGGCGAAGCGTTCCGGCGCAAGTGGCGCACGGTGGACGTGCTGCTGATCGACGACGTGCAGTTCCTCGCCGACAAGGAAGCCACCAAGGAAGAGTTCTTCCACACGTTCAACGCCCTCGTCCAATCGGGTCGGCAGGTGGTTTTGGCCGCGGACCGCGCACCACGGGATCTGCCGGCGTTCGACCAACGTTTGCGCAGTCGTTTCGAAAGCGGATTGGTGGCCGATGTCGCGCCGCCGGATTTCGAAACCCGACTCGCCATCCTGCAGGCGCGGTGCGCCGCCGAGCGGATCCGGATGCAGGACGATGTTTTGGCGGTGATCGCCACGCTCGTTCCCGGCAACGTCCGCACGCTCGAGGGTGCGCTCACCAATCTAGTGGCGTCCACGAGCCTCTTCGGCGAGACCCCGACGGTGGATCGCACCCGGGAGATCCTGGAGCGCTACCTCGGACCGGGCATCGGGCTTCCTTCGGCGGAGGGCCGGCGGATCGTGCGCAGCCGGATCACCGCGGACTTGATCCAGCAGGTGGTGGCAGACCGTTTCGAACTCAATGTGGATCTGCTGTCCAGCAAGCGGCGCGATCGGGAGATTGCGCAGGCCCGGCACATCGCCATGCACCTCTCGCGGGAATTGACCGGGGCGAGCCTGCTCAGCATCGGTCAAGCGTTCGGGGGCCGCGACCACTCGACCGTGGCGCACGCGTGCGACCGGATCCGCACCCAAGCCGGCGCCGACAACCGGGTCCAGTTGCTGCTCGACGATATCGTCGACGAACTGCGGGCTCGTTCCGAAGCGCGCTGAGGCGCGGCTCGCGACGTTTCGCCTGCTCCGTTCGTGGTGGGTCGGATGGCGTTCGCGCGCCCGAATCCTGTTTTCCCCAAAATCCCCCATTTGGGGGATGTGGCGGGGACACGGACATGGGGCAAATTCGGTCCTGTGAAGAATACGGGGATAACCGCCGGTTTTCCCCGAATCGGACACGGGTTTTCCCAGCCGCCGTACCCGCGGCGGAAGGGGGCTGGAAAGCGTCGCGACCTCCGGGAATCGGCGGCTTTTGGAAGGCTCGACGGGGTTATCCCCGATGTCCCCACCCCCTGCTGATACTGCTACCATTTCCTATAGATAGAAAGGTGATGGAGATTCCGAAAGGCACTGCGTTTCTTGACAACGTTTCCGGCACCATGGGATACTGGATCGTTCCCTTTTCCCCCTGATTCGAGGATTCCCTTGCCCAAGGTATCGGTCAAAGTGACATTGAAGCCCACCCTGCTCGACGCGCAGGGCCGCACCGTGGAAGGTGCTTTGCGGGGAATGGGTTACACGGGTATTTCCGACGTGCGGGTCGGCAAGGTGATCGAACTCCAGGTGGAGGGCACCGACGCCGACGAGATCCGCCAGCGCGTCGCCTCCATGTGCGATCGCCTCCTCGCCAATCCGGTGATGGAGGATTACCGGATCGACATCGTGGCCTGACGGAAGGGGTCGTCGCGATGGGCACACGCATCGGAGTCATTGTCTTTCCCGGGTCGAATTGCGACCGCGACGCCGCGTGCGCGTGGGAGGAATCGGGTTTCGGCGACGTTCGGATGTTGTGGCATCGCGACACCGATCTCGGCGACATCGGCGCGGTCGTCGTGCCCGGAGGCTTTTCCTACGGAGATGCGCTTCGCGCCGGCGCGATCGCGCGGTTCAGTCCGGTCATGGAGGCGGTCGCGGCGTTCGCGGCCGAAGGCGGACCGGTTCTGGGTATTTGCAACGGCTTCCAGATCCTGTGCGAATCGGGTTTGCTGCCGGGAGCGCTCGCACGCAACGAAGGCCTGCGCTTCGTCTGCCGGCCGGTTTCCCTCGAGGTGGCCACCACCGACTCGCCGTTCCTGGGGCGCTACGCGAGCGGACAACATTTGACGGTGCCGATCGCCCACGGCGAGGGTCGTTACGTCTGCGACGACGCCACATACGATCGTTTGGTGGCCGAGGATCGGATCGCATTCCGCTACGCCGACAACCCCAATGGTTCCCGCGACAGGATCGCCGGCATCATCGGGGGTCCGCGACGCAATATCCTCGGAATGATGCCCCATCCCGAGCGTGCCGTGAACGCGGCGCTCGGTTCCGTCGACGGATTGCCGCTCTTCGCGGCACTGCGCGGCACGTTGGAGTCCGCGGCGCCCACCCACGCCTGAGGAAGGTTCCATGCACGAGAAGGTCCTCGCGTCCGTACCCCTGTTCTCCGGCCTCACGGAGGATCAGCTCGCCACGATCGCGCGGGGGCTCAAGCGGCGCATCTATCAAGAGCGTGGGCAGATCTTCACCAAGGGTGCGCCCGGCGACGGCATGTATTTGATCGTTTCCGGCAAGGTCAAGGTCACGGTCCAGGAGGACGAGGACGAAACCATCGTGGCCGTCCTGCGCGCGGGCGATTTCTTCGGCGAACTTTCGGTGATCGACGGCGAGGTGCGTTCCGCAAATGTCGTGGCGCTCGAGCCCACCGAGGTGTTGTTCCTCGCGAAATCCGATTTCGAGCGGACATTGGTCGAGGTGCCCGAAATCGCGGTCGCGCTGCTGCAGGAGGTGGCGGGTCGGTTGCGCCGCGCCACCAGCTGGATCCGCGCATTGTCGTCGCAGGATGTCTACGGACGTATCGCCGGCCAGCTGCTGCATCTCTCGAAGATGCACGGCATCGACGTGCCGTCGGGTCGTCGCATTCCCCTGCGCCTCACCCAGAACGATTTGGCGGGCATCATCGGTGCGTCGCGCGAGTCGGTCAACAAGGCGATGGGGTTCTTCAAATCCAAGGGCGTGATCTCCGTGGATTCCTCGTACCACGTCACCATCCACGACCCGGAAACCCTGCGCAAGCGATCGCAATAGCGATCGCGTTCACCGCCCCAGATCGATTCCCTGTTCCTCGCCTCGGATCAGCCGCCGGATGTTTTCACGGTGGCGTACCACGATGAAGAGCGCGGCGAGCGTGGTCAGCCATTGCGCGCTCGGCGCGTGGCCGGGAAGCACCCAAAACAGCACGGCCTGACCGATCGAGGCCACGATCGACGCGAGCGATACGCGACGTCCACCCACGGCCAGCACCACGCCGAACAGCGCCAGCGCCAGCGCCGCGACCAGTGGGTCGAGTCCGAACAGGATGCCGAGGGTGGTGGCGACTCCCTTTCCACCGCGGAACCGCACCCAGGGCGAGTAGATGTGTCCGAGCACCGCGCAGAGGGCGACCCCGACGACCCAGTTCGGGTCGAGTCCGGCCCGATTCGCCAGGAATACGGGAAGCCAGCCCTTGGCCGTGTCGGCGAGCAGCACGGCGATTCCGGCGCTCTTTCCAAGCACGCGCAGCGTGTTGGTCGCGCCGATGTTGCGCGAGCCGTGCTCCCGGAGATCGACGCCGCGGAGGCGTCCCGCCACGAAACCCCACGGAATGGAGCCGCAAACGAACGACGCAACGCACCAAAGCCATGGGTCGACCGACATGGGGCCATTATACGACGCGCACCACGGCGTAAATTCTCCAAAAAAACCCCTGAGGAACCGAGTGCCGGCTCTCGATAATGGAACCGTAGACACCACCGTGGACCCAATGCGGTGGACCCAAATCGGGAGCGAGACCTCCCACGGAGAATCCCATGAAACCGCTGAAGACCGTCCGCCGAGCGTTCACCCTCGTTGAAATCATGATCGTGGTGCTGATCATCGGCATCCTGCTCGCGATCGCCGTTCCGAACTTCATCCGTGCCCGCGAGTCGTCCCGCGCCAAGGCCTGCGTCAGCAACCTCCGCCAGATCGACTCCGCCAAGGAGCAGTACGCGATGGACAACAAGCTCGGATCCGGCGGGACCATCTCCGGTGGCATGGCGGATCTCCTCACCTACATCAAGAAGACCCCCGAGTGCCCCTCCGGCGGAACCTACACCATCGGCGCGGTCGGAACCGACCCGACCTGCTCCACCGGCGGCACCGGAGCCACCGCGCACGCGCTCTGACCCACCTCGTAGTTATCGGGGCGGTGCCCAGGCACCGTCCCCTGTTTGAAGAAGGAAACACACAATGAAGTCGCTCCGCAAGGCGTTCACCCTCGTCGAAATCATGATCGTTGTCCTGATCATCGGCGTCCTGCTGGCGATCGCGGTACCCAACTTCGTCCGTGCCCGGGAATCGTCCCGTGCGAAGGCCTGCATCAGCAATCTGAAGCAGATCGACTCCGCCAAGGAGCAGTTCGCGATGGACAACAAGCTCGGATCCGGCGGGACCATCTCCGGTGGCATGGCGGATCTCCTCACCTACATCAAGAAGACCCCCGAGTGCCCCTCCGGCGGAACCTACACCATCGGCGCGGTCGGA
>JBJTRZ010000655.1:0-2300 GCA_046076415.1 Armatimonadota bacterium | reverse complement strand
CGCCCCGGCGATTTTCAGTTCTCCGGCGACATCGTCCGCTCCGGAAAGGCGCTGCCCGCGGAGTTCACCTGCGACGGCGCGGGGGTTTCTCCGCCGGTGGCGTGGAGCAACGTGCCCGCGGGCACCAAGTCCCTCGCCTTGGCGATGCACCATGTTCCCCCCGGCGACGACAAGCCGCACGTGTACTGGGTGTTGACCCGGATCCCCGCGGACACCAAAGGGATTGGAAAGGACGATCGCTCGGTGGGCGTGCGGGGTGCCAACACGGTGAATCGGAATTTCGGTTACGCGCCGCCGTGTTCCCAGGGGCCGGGTCGCAAATGGTACACGCTGACGCTCTACGCCCTTTCGAAGGAACCGTCGATCGACGGGAGTGGGGCCACCCGCGATGCGGTGCTCGCCGCTATCCGCGACTCCGTGATCGGCACGGCCGTCGCCCACGTTTCGGTCGAACGAACGGGAGGAAATCGCTGAAATGAAGAAACCCGACCACCGCCTCGCGGCGGGCCTGCTCGGCCTCGTCGCCGCCACGACTCCGGGGGCGGCCCGCGCGCAAACCGCCGGTGCTCCCCCCAACATCATCGTGATTCAAGGGGAAGGGCACGGCTGGGCCAGCCTGCCGTTCGCCCTCGACGGTTCCGGCGACGGTCCACGCACCCGCGGCGTGGCCATGCCCAGCTTCGAACGGCTCGCGCGCGAGGGTGTCCGCTTCTCGCGTTTCTACGCGCCGTCGCCCCGGTGCACGCCGACGCGGGCGGCCTTGCTCACGGGAAAAACCCCGGCGCAACTCGATATGACGTTCGTGAGCGAAGGGCGGCGCGACGCGGCTGCGGCGAACACCAAGTTGATCGCTCCCCGCACCCGCACGGAATTGCCCGAAGCGGAAGTCACGATCGCCGAACTGCTCAAGGACCGCGGCTACGCCACCGCCCACTTCGGCAAGTGGCACGTGGGACGCACCTCGCCGTCGCGGCATGGATTCGACGAGCATGATGGGGCCAACAGCAACGGCGGGCCGGACAACTCGCAGGATCCGGCGGCCGAACAGACTCCGATCACCGGGCGCAAAAGCGTCGAATTCATCGGGACCTCGATCGCCGCGGGCAAGCCCTTCTATCTGCAACTCGACCAGTACGCCAGCAAGCAAAGTTCGGCGCAAGAGGCGCTCGATTCGGTGCTCGGGGACGTTTTGAAAACCCTCGAGGAACGCAAGGCGCTGGGCAACACGTGGATCCTGTACACCACCGACCACGGCGATCCCGGGCGCAACCTGCCGCTCCGCGGCGGCAAGGGCTTCCTCACCGAAGGGGGAATCCGGGTGCCGTTCCTCGCGCTCGGTCCCGGTGTCGCGAAGGGCAAGGTGGTCGGCACCCCGGCCGGCGGCGTCGACCTCTTCGCGACCATCGCCGAGATGGCGGGAGTGAAGCAGCTGCCGGCGCGGGTCGAAGGAGGAAGCCTGTTGTCGCTGCTGCGCGGCGGATCCGGAGTGGTTCGGCGCCCGCGGGAGGCGCTGTTCTTCCACTTTCCCCATTACGATTTCGACAACGGAGGACCGGCGTCGGCGATCGTGCTCGGCGACTGGAAGCTGGTTCGCAGGTACGAGACCGCGACCGATGCGTTGTACGACCTGTCCAAGGATCCCGGAGAACGCACCGACCATGCATCGATGGAACCGGCAAGCGGGAAGGATCTCGCGGCGCGCCTCGACGGATGGCTGAAGGAAACGGGTGCGAAGTTCGCCACGAAGAACGAAACCTACGACCCGAGCAAGCCGTACGAGACCAACCTGCGCCCCGGAGGCGAGGGGCGCGGGGGCGGTGGAGGATTTTGCGGTGGAGGTGGCCGCCGAGGCGAGGGTGGCGGCGGACGTGGCGGACGCGGCGGGCGCGGTGGTGCGGAAACGGCCCCGACGGAGGTGGACAATGAACCCGTGGCAGACGGGGGCGCTCGCCCTCGCGTTGATCGGTGCGGTCGGAGGGGCACCGCAAGGCCGCGGTCGGCAAGGACGGGGAGGACCGCCTCCCGTCTACCGCACCGAAGTTCCCGCCCATGCCGTGGACGTCGTGGTGGGAAAACCCACGGCAAGCGTCGTCGTCGTCTCGGTGCGCAGCGATTACGACCGCACGGGACGGATCGTGTATGGACGTTCACCGGACAAATTGGACCGCCGTACCGACGATCGAAAGTTCGCCAAGGACACGGTCGAGTTCGTTCCGATCGAGGGATTCGCCCCCGGCACCACGGTCCACTGGAAATGGGTCGCCGACGGGATCGAGACGCCGCTGCGCAGCTTCACCACG
>JBJTRZ010000654.1:0-5077 GCA_046076415.1 Armatimonadota bacterium | reverse complement strand
GTCGGCGGTCGCGTCGTCGAGATCCGACGACGGTGCGAGTCGCCCGAAGCCGAGGGCTTCGAGTTTCGCAACGATATCGGAATTGGTGATGTTGAGTTCCTTCGCCAGATCGAACACTTTGATCGGCATACCGCACCTCTTTCCTGACGCGTCAACGGTTCATGGGACGCTCCCTGGTGGTCTGGACATGGAAACGGGGCCATCGGCCCCGGTTCGTTTGCGGGTGTCGCCCGGCCGGGCAACCCGTCATCATACCGTATCGACGGACGGGTTTCCGCTGGTGGCGGACTCCGCGGCCCGGGCCGCGGTGGCGAGACGCTCGAAAAGGTCCGGCGCGCATGCGGACACCTTGAGGGATCGCTCGAGCGCCTTGCGCTTGCGCGCCGCATCGACACAGGCGAGCGCCGGGCAAACGTAGGCTCCGCGGCCGGCGCGCTTTCCGGTCGGGTCGTGGTCCGCCTCGCCGGTGGCGGGATCGCGGACCACGCGCAACAGGCCCTGTTTCCCGCCTTCGGCGCGGCACGCCACGCAGGTGCGGACGGGCACGCGCCGAGGGGTCATGGGAGTCAGTCCTCGTCGTCGCCCAGGAACGTGATGGGCGGCGCGTCGGAGCCGTCGTCTTCTCCGTCGAGGAACGTGATGGGCGGCATTTCGGATCCATCGTCCTCGGCCGGTTGCGCGGCGGGCTTCGGAGCAGCCGGGGCGGGAGCCGGCGCGGGAGCGGCGGCGCGGACCGGCGTCGGACGCGGTGCCGGAGCCTCGCCCCGGGCCACCTGACCCTCGGATCGGATGTCGATGCGCCAACCAGTCAGACGGGCGGCGAGGCGCACGTTTTGACCTTCCTTGCCGATCGCCAGCGAAAGGAAGCTGTCGGGCACCACGACCTGGGCGACCTTGTTCTCCTCGTCGATGGTGACCGAGGAGACCTTCGCCGGGCTCAGCGATTCGGTGATGAACTGGCGCGAATCCGGGCTCCATCGCACGATGTCGATTTTCTCGCCGCGGAGTTCGTCGACCACCGCCTGCACCCGCTGGCCACGATGGCCGACGCAGGAACCCACGGGATCGATGCGATCTTCCTTGGATGCAACGGCGATCTTGGACCGTTGCCCCGGTTCGCGGGCGACGGACTTGATCATCACCATGCCGTCGTGGATTTCCGGAACTTCCAGTTCGAAAAGTCGGCGAATCACCGAGGGGTGGGTGCGGGAGACCAGCACTTGCGGACCCCGCGAACCCTTGAGAGCCTTGCGGACATCCACGACGAACACTTTGATCCGGTCGTTGAACCGGTAGCCCTCGCCGGGAACCTGTTCCTTCTCCGGAAGGATGGCGTCGATGCGGCCGATCGTGATCAGCACGTTGCGCCCCTCGCGCCGGGAAATGGTGCCGGTCATGATCTCGCCGAGTTTGTCGTTGTACTCGTCGAAGACCCGGTTGCGCTCGGCTTCGCGGATCTCCTGCATCAGGACCTGCTTGGCGGTCTGGGAGGCGATGCGGCCGGACATGCGCTCCATGTCGCGATCGCCCAGCAACTCCTCGACCATCTCGCCGATGCGCGCGTCGGCCTTGTACTTCGCCCGCGCGTCCTCGAGGGACACCTCGGCGTGCGGGTTGGCGACTTCCTCGACCACCTGCATGCGGCGAAAGATGCGGAAGGGGCCCCGGCCCGCGGTCTGCGATTGCTCGACGCGCAGGAACACGTCCTCTTCGATTCCGGCACTTCGCTTGTAGGCGTTGGCCAAGCCCTTCTCCAGCGCCTGCAGCAGCTGGGCGAAGGGAATCTCCTTCTCGCGTTCGATCTGTCGCAGCGCTTCGATAAATTCCGCGTTCATCGCCGTTTCCTCGCCAATCCCGACCGTTCCCGCACCCCGTGGTGGCGGGGACGCGGACCGGGGTAAGAAAAAGAGCCGGCCATTTGGCCCGCTCTCCCTAAGCCCGAGGCCGCTCCGTCGGTACGGATCGGCAACGCGCAAGATATCACGCGGCTTCCCCCCGTGCAAGCGCGGTCAGCAGGTCCGCAATGCGCTCGGCGGCGTCGCGGCGACCCGCCCCACGCGCGGCGTCCGCCATTTGCGCACGGCGCTCCGGATAGTCGAGCAGGCCGCCCACCAGGGCCTCGATGGCCGCGCCGTCGCACTCGGATTGCGGCAGGACCACCGCGCCACCGAGGGCCTCCATCCACCGGGCATTGCGCATCTGCTCGTCGCCCGACGCGGGTTGGAGCGGAACGAAAACGGCGGGGCGGCCGACGGCGCACGCCTCGGACACGGTTCCCGCCCCCGAACGGCCGATCAGGAGATCGCACAGCGCCCACGCATCTCCGACCGCATCGGCGGGCAGGAACGGCACCACGCGCCACCGTCGACGAACCTCCGGTGGCGCGGCTGCGTGGGCGGTCGATACCTCGGGCTCCTCCCCCGCGCCGCACTGGTGCAATACGCGGGCGCGCGCGGCGAGTGCGGGAATCGCGGCGACGACGGCCCGGTTGACGAGTCGCGAGCCCTGGGCGCCTCCGGTCACGTAAACACAGGGCAACCCGTCGTCGGCCGGATCGAACCCGAAGCGCCGGGCCGCACGTGCGCGGTCGCCCGCCAGCACCTCCGCGCGCACGGGGTTGCCGGTGACGATCGCCTGCTCGGCGCGATGTTTCGGAAGCGACCCCCGGGCGCCCTCGAACGAAAGCGCGACGGTGCGGGCGAAGCGGGCGGCGATTCGGTTCGCGAGCCCGACCGTGACCGTCTGCTCGTGCGCGAGCACCGGTATGCCGCGCAGCGCAGCGGCGATCACGGCGGGAACGCAGACATACCCGCCGGTGGAAAGCACGGCGTCGGGACGGAAGCGCGTAACGACCCCGAACGCTTGGGCGATTCCGAGGGGAACCCGGGCGAGGTCGACGAGGTTGCGCGCGGTGATCATGCCGAGGATCCCGCGCGACGATCGGCGCAGTTTGCCCACCGCAACGCCGTCGAAGTCGATGCCGGCCTCGCCGGCCAAACGTTCCTCGAGACCGCCGCGCGCGCCGACATAACGCAGCACGATGTCCGGATGGCGGGCGCGCAGGGCCGATGCCACGGCGATCGCCGGCGCGACATGCCCTCCGGTGCCGCCGCCGGTCACGAGAATGCGCATGGTCGGCATCGTAACACGCCGGGCCATGCGGTATGATTCACCAAGGTTAACTTCACCATGGTTAAATCCCGATTGGAACGGTATCTCGGCAAGGCGACCGGCGATGTCCTCAAAGCCGTGCACGCCCTCGCCACTCCGGAGGCCCCCGCGGCTCCCTCCGACATCGCCCGGCGCACCGGCACCTCCCGCGCGTTCGTGACCAAGATGTGCAAGGGACTCGCCGAAGAGGGGCTGCTCGAATACGCCGCCTATCGCGGGGTGCGACTCACCGAACCCGGCCGCCGCGCCGCGGTCGAACTCGCACGCCACCATCGCCTCCTGGAACGTTTCTGCACCGATTGCCTAGGATTCGCCCCCGATGCGGCGCATGGCGAGGCGGAACGGCTCGAACATGTGATTTCGGAAGAGTTCGAAGCCCGCCTCGCCGCGTTCCTCGACCATCCCGCGACCTGCCCGCACGGAGCGCCGATTCCCAACGCCGACGGAACCTGGCCGGAGGTGGAGCGATGAATTCGAAACGCGATGCCATGGCGCGCGTGCTGCGCGACAATTGGCGGGAGGAGGTTGTCGTCGCGCGGGTCTACCATGCGCTCGCCGACGCCGAAACGGATCCGCGTCGCCGGGACCTGCTGCGTCGGATGGCCGTGAGCGAGGAGGAGCACGCCGCGCTCTGGGCCGGACGGCTCGCGGAAATCGGCATCGCGGTGAACCCCGCGGAAGCCGACGTTCCGTTTCGCAAGCAAAGTCGACTGCTCCGGTTGTTCGGCCCCGACGCGATGATCCGCCGCATCGAACGCGAGGAGCGTGGCCACGTGGCCGATTACCAAGCGCAAATCCTGGCCCTCGGCGACGACGCGTGCACCGCGATACTCGAGCGGGTCATTCCCGACGAGAAGGCGCATGCCGAACGGCTTCACGCCATGGCGGCCGAATCGGAGCACGGGCCGCGTTCCCGCCTCGACGCGTTGCTCGCTCGGGAGAAATGGCATGCCCACGGCACCGCGTCGTGGATCGGAGATGCGATTTACGGGGTGAACGACGGTTTGGGCGCGGTCTTCGGCATCGTGAGCGCTGTGGCCGGCGCGACGTCGGCGAGCCCGCGCTTCGTGCTGATCGCGGGGCTCGCGGGCATGATCGGCTCCGCGTTCTCGATGGGCAGCTCCGCCTACTTGGCGGCGAAGTCGGAACGCGAGGTCCACGAAGGAGAGATCGCGCGGGAGCGTCGCGAGATCGAGACCGACCCGGAGCACGAACGCGAAGAGCTCGAGTTGATGTATCAGTTGAAGGGGTTCACGGAGGAGGAGGCGCGCACCCTCGCCGACCGCCTGACGGCCGACCCGGGGTTGTTCCTGCAGACCATGGTGCGCGAGGAGCTCGGACTCAGCGAGGACCGATTCCCCAACCCCTGGACGTCCGCGGCGGTCGCCTGCGTTTCCACCGCCATCGGTGCGTTCCTGCCCATCCTTCCGTTCTTCAGCGCCCAAGGCATGCAGGCCGTGTGGCAATCGCTGGCGATTTCGATCGTCGCGCATTTCGCCGTCGGCGCCGGGAAAACGTTCGTGACCGGCCGCAGTTGGTGGTCGCAAGGCCTGGAAATGACGTTCGTGGGAATGCTCGGCGGAGCGCTCGCCTACGGATTCGGGCTGCTCTTCGGGGCGCACGGAGGGCTCGGCGATTGACCGAACCGATCGACGGCGACGCGTTGCCCGAGGCGCACCGCTCGGTTCCGGTTCCCAAGGCCGGCCGGTGGATGCGGCGCTACCTCGCGGTGGCTGGACCCGGCTTCCTGGTCAGCGTCGGGTACATGGACCCCGGCAACTGGGCGACCGATCTCGAGGGGGGATCCCGCTACGGGTATCGCTTGCTCTGGGTGGTGCTGGCGTCCAACCTGATGGCCATCCTGCTGCAGGTGCTCGCGGCGCGGCTCGGATTGGCGACGGGAAAG
>JBJTRZ010000653.1:0-9316 GCA_046076415.1 Armatimonadota bacterium | reverse complement strand
GACAGGGTGGAGACGGCGCCGCCGGCGTGATCGAACAGCATTGCGATTTGATGGCGCCGACCATCCGCGGCGATGGCTCCGGCGCGCGTGGAGACACCGACGATCTCGCCGCAGAACCAGCGCAGCAAATCGATGTGGTGGGTGGCCAGCGTGCGCAGCGCGGACCATTCGCCGGGGCGGTATGCGGCGGGAATTCCATCGACCACGCGCAGCGCGGCGGCTTGGACGACGCCGATTCGACCGTCGTCGATCGCCTCGCGGGCCTTCCGGTAGCCGAAACCGAAGCGGCGGTTGTAGTCGACGCCCAGGAGCCGTCCCGCGGCGTGGGCCGCAGCGCGCATTTTCCGGGCTTCGCCGAGGGTGGTGGCGAGCGGTTTTTCGCAAAACACGTGGCAGCCGGCCGCGAGTGCCCCCAGGACCGGTTCGGTATGCGCGTCGTCGGGGGTCGCCACGCACACCACGTCGACACCGGATCCCAGCAACGAACCCGCATCGGGGAACACGGCGCAGCCGTGCCGGTCCGCCACACGGCGAGCGGCGAGGGGATCGATGTCGTGGCACCCCACGAGCCGGGCCCCCGGCACGGAGCACACCGCCGCGGCATGGCGCGCACCGATGCCGCCGCAACCGACGACCCCCACCCGCAAAAGCGGAGCCGGGATTGCTCCCGGCTCCGCCGTTTTTCGGTTCGCGATCGGGATCATGCCCCGATCATGCGCCATCACCGTCGGACTTGCCATCCTTCGGCTTCGCGTCGGGCTTCGCCGGCATCGGCGCGGGCGTCGTCGGCGCCCCCGCCGTCTTCCGGGCCGCTGCATCCTTGGTGGCTTCGCGGATCCGGTCCGGCGCCTGGGTCGGATCCACCGGATCGAAGAAGATCACGCGGCGGCGAGGCAGGTCCGGCTTCGCCGGTGCATCGGCGATCCGGGCGCCCTCGACGGGTTTGTCGTGGAAGCGCACGGTGCGCGTGGGCAGTTTCGGCTTTGCCGGGACCGGCGATCCGGACGCGGCGTCGGCCCATTGGATCAATCCGACCACCCGGTTCCGGCGCGGCGCGGGTGTGTTCAAAGTCCGCGCGCCGACCGCGGGATTTGCGGTGAGCGCGGGCGCCGGAGTTCCAGCAGACACCGACGCCGACCAGCCGGCCTCCGCCACCGTGCCCGGAGCGCGCGTCGCCGTCGGGCTCGGCATTGCCATTCCGGAAAGGATCGGCGCCACCGGATGGAGTTCGCCGTTGCCAGCGAGGCTGGTCGGCATCGCCGCCAGCGCGGTGCCGGAGGGAGCGGCTCCGGACCCGAGCGCGCCCGCCGCCGCGGCGACGGACGGGACCGGCATGCCCACCACGGGTTGCGCGCCGGCGACCGTGGTCGCGGCGACGCCTGCGGCGGTCGGCATGGCCGAGGACGGTTCGGAACCTCGGACCTCCACGGTCGGTGCGCCGGAAACCGTGGCAACCGACGCGGCGGTCTCGACCGCGCCGCCCACCGCCTCCAGGGTTGTCCCGACGGGCATTCCCGCGAGGGTTCCGCTGGGTTTGAGCGCTCGGGCGATGTTCCACGCGAACGCGCCGGGCACGGCATCGCTGTCGATCCGAGGCGCACCCACCGCGCGGAGCGGAGCGGAGGCACGGGCCGGTGAAACGGCGCGCACCGACCCGTTGGCCATGGTGCGTGGCGTCCCGGAAGCGGACTCCTCGATGCGGATGGCGGCGCCCTCGGTCGAGGCGATGGTGGGCAACACCGCCAAGGCGGCACCCGGCGCGGCCGGGCGGGACCGGGCAACCTGTCCGGAAATCTCCGGGCGAACCACCCCACCGGAAACGATGCCCCGCGTCGAGACGACGGCGCTCGGGGTCGCACGGCGGGTGGGAACGGCGATTTCCCGGCCGTTGGCCGCGATCGTGCTGGAGGCACTGGAGGCTGTGGGCACCGTGTCTTCGGCGTAGGTCATCGCAAGACCCAGCTGCGCGACCGAATTCGCCAAACGGGAGTCGGAGACCCGGGGTTGCGTTCGAGCCGAAACCTCCCGCGCGGAGACCGCGGCCGGTACCGTCGGAACGCTCGTCGCCACGGACGCCGAGCCGGGTTTGGCGCGAAGGCCGGTGGTGGACGGCATCGGCACCATGGAGCGCGTTCCCGGTTTTCCGGACGGCTCGCTCGAGGGCCCCACCCCTTGGTTGGATTCGGGCTTGCGCTCCTTGGCAAGGCGAATCGTGCGCTCGCCCAGGCTCAGCAGCACATCGCCGGGCCGGACTTTGCGCACCTTCCACGGTCCGAGGGACCGTCCCTCCACGACCACTTCGGTCCGACCGTCGACCCGGAGCACGGCGCTGGGTTTTGCGCCGCCTTCCATCGTGCCGACCAGTTCGGGAACTCCCGGGGACGCGACGGGAGCCGGGGGCAACAAGCCCGTGCCGTCGCCCACGACCACTGGCAGCTCGGGAAGTTTTGGTATCGGCGGAACGAAGGGCCCGGTGGTTTCGGTCGCCGGTGCCAGGTTCGGGGCCGCGGCGGGAGCCCCGTTTGCGGCACTGGCGGGAGCCGGCGCCGGTTTCACCGCGGACGGCGAGACTTCCGAGAATGGGTTGGCGGCCAGCGCGGCGAATTCGGCGGCCGCGCCGTTGCCTTCGCGACCGGCCGGAGCGGTTTCGTCGGCGGTCGCCTTCGACCCGCCGTTGGCCGATTGCGCCGGGGCGGGGTTCGGTGCGGGATTCGCGGCGGCCGTTGGCGCGGGGGCCGGAACCGGGTCGGGTACCAGCGCGGGCTTGCCGAACAGATTCCCCCCCATCGCGCTGTAGACCGTGAAGCCGAGCGCCAGAAACGTTCCTCCGGCCATCGCCGCGAGCGCCGCGGGATTCGCGGGCTTGGCTTCCTTCCTCATTTCGCGTCTCCGGGCAGATGGAATTTGTGATCGGGAGCTTCGTCGGCGCTTACCGGGAAGGCGCGGATCACCACCACGATGCGGGTCTTCGCCGTTTTGTCGAATCGTCCCCGGAAGAACGGACCGAAGATCGGGAGGTCTCCGAGAATGGGCAATTTCTGCCAGTTGGTGATCCGTTCGGTGCGATCGAGTCCGCCGATGACCAGTTCCTCGCCGGGTTTGAGGCGGACCGTGGTATCGGCTTCGCGGCTGGCGGTTTGCGGCAAGCCGTCGGAGGTCACGTCGGTGACCGTGCTCACCACCGGGTGGACTTTGAGGGTCACTTCGCCGCTGGGGTGGATGCGCGGTCGCAGCAGCAGGGCGATTCCCACCGGAATCGCGTCCACACCTTGGATCGCGCCGCCGTTGTTGGGCGTGAACGTCGATCCGCGGAACCGCACCAGGTCGCCGATGAAGATGCTGGCATCCTCGTTGTCGATCGCCGAAACATTGGGCTGGGCGAGGATTTTCGCTCGGTTCGACGTGACCAGCGCCTTGAGTTTGGACGAGACCGCGATCGGGGAGCGCTGGAAGGCGCCACCATCCACGGACAGTCCCGGCCCGCCCGGAATGAGGAAGCTGATATCTCCGCTGGCGGTGGAGGTGAATCCGCTATCGTCGAGTGCTCCCGAATTGATCTCGTAGAGGACGGCTTCGATGCGCACCATGGGCTGGGCAACATCCGTTTGTTCGAGAATGGACTTGGCGGCCTCGAGCGCGGCCTTCGGCCCCATCAAGATCAGGCGGGTCGCACGGGCGAGCGGCTGGGGAGCCGCGCCCCCCTGTCCCATGCCCATCCCTTGACCTTGGCCACCCTGTTGTTGTTGTTGCCCCCCTTGACCCGCGGAAAAGCCACCGGAAAGCGGGTTGAACGCGGCGGGCGGGGGTGCGACCGGCTCGGGAGCCACGGTAACGGCAATGTCCGGGACCGCTTGTTTGATGGCGGCCGAAGCCGTGGAGGCGTTGAGGTACTTGAGGGCCACCACCATCACATCGCTGCGAACCGGCATCACCGGGGTCGCGGCATCCACGTGGTTGATGGTCTTCACCGCCGCTTCGACGGTGCCGGACGCGCCGGATACCAGCAGCGTTCGGCCCTGGATGGCGACCAGCGCATCGGGGTAGGCCTGCCGGACCAGCGCGGCGACGCCTTCGACCTCGGCGGTCTTGACGGAGACGGCCTCCACGACCGGCTTGGGATCGGCGGGCTTGACATCCACGCGGCGCAGGGCCTCGCGGGCCACGGCGAGATCCTCCGGCAGACCGGAGAGCACGACCGCCCCCTTGGCGGCTTCCGCCTTCACCGAGGGTGCGACCCGGCCCACGAACTCCACGGCGTCCGCCGGGCTGGCGAATTGCACGGGAATCACATCGCTTTCACCGAATTCGGCCACCGCGGTGCGCACTTCGGCTGCGGGTCCGACGATCCAGGCGCCGCCCACATGGGTGGCGGTGAGTCCGGCGGCGGCCGCCGCAAGGCGCACGGCCTGCTCGGGGGTTCGGTTGCGCAGGTTCAGCGACACGCTGCCCTTGGCGCCCGGGGTCACCACCACATCGACCTTCGCATAGTCGGCGATGCTGTTGAGCACGTCGCGCACTTCGGCCCCGGAGAAATTCAGGGTGATGCCGCGCGGCGCGGTCGTGGAACGTCGGGGCAGCCGGGACGCGGCGAGGGGGACGGGGCGCACCACCGGCGCCGCCACGCGGCGGGTGGGTTTGGCTGCGGAAACGGTGCGCGGTGCATCGGCTTGGGCGGCCACGCCCAACGCGGCGAGGGCCGCGAGCAGGCAGGTGGAGTGGAGACGAGTGGTCATGGGTTCAATCCTTTGGTGTGGACGCGGCCGCTCACAGGCCGGCGGATGCTTCGGGGTCCTTGGCGGTACCGGCGGCGGAAGTCTCTGGGGCCGGTGCCGACGGCACGACGTCCCTGCGGGTGACATATCGTTGGGTTTCGAACCGCGCTTGCACGCGTCCGTTGTCCGCTTCGGCGATGTTTCGATAGATCTCGACCTGGCCCACGGCCATCATTCGAGGAGCGCGGGTCAGCCGTTGCGCAAGGTCGCGGACCGCACGGTAGGGTCCTTCGACTTCGAGCTTGCCGCGCACGGGCCACACCGTTTCTCCGTCCTTGGGCTTGCTTCCCTCGGCGAGGTCGAAACTCACCAGGGTGCATCCGGATTCGGCAACGAGTCGGCGGCAAAGTCCGAGGAATCGCGGCGGTTCCTCCGGATCGGCGACCTCCGCCGCCACATAGGGCAATTCCGGAGGACCGGGTTCGCGTTCCACTTGCGCGCGTTCGGCACGCGCCAGTTCGAGCGAGGCCATCGCCCGCGCCCGACCCTCGAATGCGGGCCAGAGCACGATGCCGGAAATCGCCAGGGAAAACCCGAAGGCCAGCAGCGAGAGTTGTTGCGCCGTTTCAGTGCGCATGGTCGATCGGGCCATGGATCAGGCTCCTCCCCCGTTGCCCGCGCGGTACCGGGCCGAAATGCGGAAGCGGACCATTCCATCCGGCTCCTGCCGCATCATTTCGAAGAACGCACCTTTGAGCTCACGGCCATTGCCGATTGCCTGCGCGAACGCCTGGACGCTTCGGGACGACACCGCGTCGCCGTCGATGCGCACCACGCCATCGGGCAGCAACTCCATGCGATGGATCCCCACCCCGGGGGTGGTCGCCAACGCGAGGCGCGCCAGCAATTGGGGAACCGGAATGTCGGCGGCCTGCTTGAGGCCGAGGGCCTGATCCGCGATCGCCCGGCGTTGTATCGCCGGAGCGCGGCTTGACCGGAGTTGCTCCACCGCCTTCATTTCGTCGCCGCGTGCTTCCGCAGCCCACTCGGTCGAAACGCCCAAGGTCCATCGACCGAAGGCCGCCGACGCGAGGACGACGATGCTGGCGGCGATCCCCATGCGGACCACGATCGGAGCGCGGCGGCGGCTGCGCGATTGGCGCAGATTCCGCGCGATGTGCAGCTTGGGCAACCCATGGGGCGTCGCGCCCAGCGCCGCACCGTAGGCGCCGATCCATTCGGTATCGGTGGTGGAGGGCACGAGCGGTTCGAGGCGCTGCAATCGGGCGCAGCGCACCGGAATCCCCACCGCGTCGGCCAATGCCGCCTGCGCCGCAACCACGGTGCCGGGACCGGAGAGGATCAATTCCTCGATCGGAGGCGCATCGGGCAGGTCGCGCAGATAGAACGCGAACGTTCGCGTGGTTTCGAGCACCAGGAACGAATTGGTCATCGGATCGTTCGCGGCGGTTTCCATCGCGAATCCGGGGATGTCGGGAAGTCCGGCGGGCGCGCCGGCCACTCCGGCACCCGCAGGAACAGGAGCGGTTGCTCCGACCAGGTCATGGATGCCGCCCGGGATGCGTCGCGCAAGGCGCACTTGATTGCCGTCGGTCAGGATCAGGTCGCTCGCGTCCTCCCCAACGTTGAGCACCGCGACCGGCCGTTCGCGTTCCTCGGCCAGAATGCCGCGCACCACCGCAAGTTCCTTGGGCTCGATGCCCGCGATGAGCAATCCGGCGGCGTCGAACGCGGCCTCGTACGAATCGATCTCGTGTTCGCGAAGGAAATAGGCGGAAACATCCGACTGGCGCCGGCCCCCTTCCGAATTGGGCACGGGCACCCAGATCGCGTCGAACGCGCCGGTTCCCGTGGGGAGCAGGTTCAGACCTTCCAATTCGCCGCGCACCATGGTGACGCGTTCCGCGCCGGTTGCGTCGGGAAGGCGGAGCGAGCGCACGTGGTCTCCGGCGATCGGCACCGCGAGGTGGGCTTGGGTGGCGCGGACTCCGAGGTTGCGGACCAAGCGCCGGAGCGCCGGACCGGCCACCCCCGGATCGATACCGTCCTCGTGGATCGCGCCCGGTGGCAGGTCGACCGACGCGCTGGCGAGCACGCGCGCCTCCGCCCCCGCACCGCGGGTTGCGATTCCGGTGATCCGATCGGACCCCACGTGGATACCGATCGTGGTCGCCTTGTTATCCATCGCCATCGTGTTCCCCATTCATTGCCCGTTGCCTATCGCAAGAAGCGGGCCAACATTCCGGACGCACCATCATCGATCGCTGTAAACATTGCGAAGGAGGATCGATGCGACATCCCGAACCGAGGTTCCACCCTCCAACGTCACGACGGTCGCCTCGATTTCGCGCGCGGATCCGATCGTGGTGGCGAGGCCGAAGAGGGTCGCCGGGAGCTCCGAGCGGGTGCCCCCCTGGTTGTAGAAGTAGCGGAACGCGACCGAACTCACGTTGTCGAGCAACGGCGTGCCCGGATCCGACTGACCGGCGCGTTGTTTGTACAGGGTGCCCCCCGTCACGTAAAAGCGGATCAACACGGTGGCCGGCGTCGTGCCGGTGGGTTCGGGCACCTCGATGATCAATTGGCTCGCGGAGCTCGCCGCATTGCCGAAACTCGATGTCGATTCGACCACGCGATAGGCGTGGCGGCCGACGCGCGTGAGCACGACGAAGCCCGAGCGCAAATCGGTCAGGCCGCGCGAGAGGTTGCGGGCAAGCTGCTGCTGCTTGTACACGGCGTTGAACAGCAAACCGATCGCCGACACGATGAACGTGAAGATGGCGACGGCAATCAGGGCCTCGATCATGGTGACGGCGCGGATGCGCCGGGGCTTCGGGGTCACATTCCCCCCCAGCTCATCAACGTCCGGGCATCGTGGTAGGTCGCGGTTCCGGCGGTGTTTCGAACTTGAACTCGCATTTCGAGCAAGTCATTGTTGGTGCCGGTGGGGGTGGTCGGCACGACCCCGGTCACCGTCACCACCGCTTGGTACGCCCCCGTCGTCGCGGAGTCGCCGAGCCACGTTCCGTACGCGTCGTACCAACTCGTGGTCGTTCCGCGCACCAAATAGTCGTAGCCGAGGGCCTTGCGGCGGTCGATCTCGCTGGTGGCGATCAGGATTCCCCGCTCGATCAGGAGCTTGGACTGCGGCACGCGCGACAGATACCCCCAGGCCGCGATGGCCGTGGCGGCGGCCATGCCCAGCAGCATCGACGCCACGAGCACTTCCACGAACGTCAATCCGCCTCGGCGTCGCCTCATCGGATCTCGCTCCAGTTCTTCGCCACGTAGGCGAAGCGGTCGCCGGGATCGGGTTCGAGCAGCGCCTGCTTCTCCACCACCGCGTTTCCGCCGACCACCACCTGCCACGCGATGAGCGAACCCAGCAGATAGGCGCCGTTGATGGTCACGATTCCCGTGTTGATGGTCTGGCCGTTGTAGGGTCCGCTGGTGGGAACGTATTTGTTGTACGCCAGGACGTTCGCGGTGAATTTGTCGGAACCGTTGCCCCCGATGGTCATCCCGGCCGTGTTGGCGAAGAGGATGCGGAAACGCGCCGTGCTGGACTGATCCTCGATCCACATGTTGGCGGAAAAGTCGGATGCGGTGGCGTTTCCCGAGGAGGGATCGACGATCCAAATGCGGATCTCGTTGTCGGAGGCCATCGCCGTGGCGGGATTCGTGTCGGCCACGGTGTAGTTGGTGTCCTTGAACACCACCAGCGGAGTGCCGTCGGTGCGCGTGCCGGATCCGCCGTCGGCGTAGGTGCGGAAGAAGACGCGCTGCGCCGACCCGCCGGGCTGCTTCCACTGGGTGAAGTAGTAGTTGCCGGGGTAGAACCGGATTCCGTAGAGCTCCTCGGTGGTGCTGTTGGCGATGCCGATCGTGGCGTTGTTGGGGTTCGACGGCGGGTTGAACACGGGGTTGGTGGCGGCGATCGTCACCTTGTTGCCAAGCCGGATTTTGTTCAGGTTCGCGCCCGACTTGCATCGGATGAGGTAGTAGACCCCGTTTTGGTTCTGGTTGTTGGTCGATCCCGAGAAATAGCGGGCGCCCAGCGTGGTCGTCACGCCGAAACGCGCTTTCACATATTCGTTCGCGGTAACGTCGACCGTTTTGAACGCCATCGACGCGGCTTTGCGGCGCACGAACGGCAGTATCAGGGTGCCGGTGCCCACATGCCCGGTCGGCATGCCGGGCGTTGATTGCAACGGGGTCGGGTTGTAGGTGGGGTTGAGGGCGACGCCCGCGCCGGACAGGTACACCGGGCCGTCGTAGATCGTCGCGTTGGTGTTCGATTTGATTTCGCCCTCCGCGCCGCAGGCCCCCACCACCGAAGCCGAACCCAGGAAGCTCCACGCGGGCCCGCGGTCGTTGCCGGGACCCGGGTTCGCCTGTGTGTAGGGGTCGAGCCCGTAGGCGGCCGCCCAGTTGAACGCTTGGAACTCCTCGATGCTGCACTTGACCATGCGCACGGCACCGTTGCAGAAGCCGTAGGAATAGATCGTGGTCGTGCTGCCCGAACTCACATGTCCGACGACAAAGCCTTGGGTGGTCGCGCCCGACGGATAGTTGCGCTTGGG
>JBJTRZ010000652.1:0-4590 GCA_046076415.1 Armatimonadota bacterium | reverse complement strand
GGCCGGTGTCGACATGGCGTTGTGGGATCTCAAGGGCAAGTCCGTCGGACAACCGATATGGCGCTTGTTGGGTGGCCGGCACCACGCTTCCATACGTGCCTACGCATCCATTCTCTTTGGCCACGACGGCGCGGAGACGCGCGATATTGCCGGGAGGTGGCGGGATTTCGGATACACGGCGGTCAAATTCGGCTGGGAACCGATGGGGCGGTCCGAGGCCCTCGATATCGAATTGGTGCGCGGCGCACGCGCGGGATTCGGCGACGACGGAGTGGTGCTGGTGGACGCGGGCTGCGTTTGGGACGCGCGTACCGCCCTCGACCGGGCTCGCCGTTTTCATGAATCCAACATCGGTTGGCTCGAGGAGCCGCTCTCGCCCGACGATGTGGACGGATATGCCTGGCTGCGCGATCGGTCTCCCGTGCCGATCGCCGCGGGAGAGGAGGAGTGCGGACGCGCCGCGTTCCGGCCCTTCATCGATCGACACGCGCTCGACGTGTACCAAATCGATCTTGCGCGCAACGGGTTCACCGACGCCCTGTACCTGCGGCAGCGGGTCGAGGAAATCGGAGCCCGCGTCTGCAACCATTGCTACAAGACTCCGGTCAGCGTGGCCGCGTGCCTGCACTGGCTCGCCACATCGCCCTCGGCGTTCCTGTTCGAGGATTGCGTCGACGACTCGCCGCTTCGGCATCGGTTGACCACGGAAAAACTGCAGGCGGTGGACGGCGACATTGCGGTTCCCGACGGGCCGGGACTGGGGGTCACCCTCGACGAGGATTTCGTTGCGGCCCACCTTCGATCGGAGTCGGGCGCCTAGGGTTCAGGCCGAGGCCACCAACCTCAATTGGTGCATCGGGTTCCACCGGCGGTCGCAGCGGCCGCACGAGGCGCGCTGTATGCGCTTGCGCCGATACACCTGCCCGGCACAGGTGGGACACTCGTAAATGTAGCGGTACCAGCCTGCCGGTCGCGATTTCGGCGGTAGTGCGTGGCGTCGCTCGGGCGGGCAACCGAAGCGCGCGGCCAGTTCCCAGAACGCAGGGGAATGGTTGGGGTGGACCAGATGGGCGACCTCGTGCCGAAACGTCAGGAGAATCTCGTCCCAACCGTGATCCCGGTAGGCGGGCCACGAGAGGACGATACGGCGGCGCGCGGGCTGGCAGTACCCGCCGTATTGCTTGCGGTTGGAGAGCACGAGTTCCTCGAGCACCAACGCGCCGTCCAAGTGCAGGTGGTTGAGGCGGTGGAATTCCTCGAGGAGGCGGTGCAGGACCGCCTCCTTTTCCAAGGCGCCCGGGTCGATCGACTCCTGCTCAGCCCTCGAGCGCATCGAGGATCAGCGACGCGCCGCCGTAGATGCCGGCATCGTCGCCCAGCTCGGCCGGAACGATCGGGCAGGCGTCCACCATGGTGCGGATCCCGTTGGCGCGGGTCGATCGCCGGATTGGATCGAGAATAAGTTCGCCGGCCTGGGCGACCCCCCCGCCGACCACGACCATCTCGGGGTTGAGCAGGTTGATGATCGATGCGATGCCGAGTCCGATGTAGTAACCATTCTCCTCGAATGTTTCGATTGCCACCGCGTCTCCGGCGCCCGCCGCTTCGGCGATGTCCTTGGGGGTGAGCAGGTGCCAATCCTTGTCCGCAAGCGAGGTTTTGCGCCCGAGGCTGATCTTTCGCGCGGCGCGTTCGGTGATCGCCGCGATCTGTCCCATGGATTCCAAGGAGCCGAAGGCGGCCGCGCCGCCGCGCTACCCGCCGCGATGATGATATGTCCGATCTCGCCGGCACCACCGCCCGATCCGGTCCATAGTTTTCCGTCGAGGATGATGCCCCCCCCGATGCCGGTTCCGAGCGTGAGCATGACCATCGAGCGGATGGCGCGTCCCGCCCCGAAGCGGAATTCGCCCAGCGCCGCGACATTCGCGTCGTTGCCCATCAGCACCGGAAACCCGGTGGCCTCGGCCACGCGGTCCGCGAGGGCGACATCGCGGTAGGGAAGCCCCCCTTCGAAGAAATTGGGCGCCCACAGCACGCGTTTCCCCGGAGGGTCGATGTGTCCCGGCACTCCAATGCCCAGGCCGCCGATATCGGAGGTATCGATCCCCGAAGCCGCCACCGCCTCGGCGACGCTGCGTGCGATTTGACCGACGGTCCGGTCGGTGCCCTCCTGGGCGAAGGAGGGCGCCCTGCCGCCTCCGAGGGTTCGCCCGGCGCGGTCCAGCACGGCGGCGCGCACATTGGTTCCACCCAAATCGACTCCGAGGACATGCCCGGCGTTCCGGTTCCAGCTCACTTTCGAAAAGCCCTCCACCCGGCCTCCACCGAGTCCCACCCGACCTCTGTCCGGGGAGGGGACGGGACCGAGGGGCCGCCTTGATCGCCCCAGTATGGCATGGGGGGTGGGGAGTGTCAATTTCCCGGCGCGCACCTCCGCCAAACGCCTTTCAACGATTTGGTGCGTCATCGTTGACATACCCAAAATGCTGTACTAAACTCGCCGTGTGGTGACTGGGTGGTGACTGGGTGAGAATCCGGTGGTGGCCCGTTCCCAAGGTTCAAAGACATGGCGTTTCGCGGCGAATACATCCACGCGGTCGATGACAAGGGGCGCGTGATCGTCCCCTTGAAGTTCCGCACGGAACTCGGGGCCGCGTTCGTCATCACGAAGGGCATCGGCGGGTGCCTGTTCATCTATCGCGAGCGTGATTTCCAGGAACTCGAGGTCCGCCTGCAGTCGCAACCGGCGCTGGACCAACACGCCTTGCGGATGAAGCGGTGGCTCTTCGCGTCCGCGAACGACCTTCAGGTCGATGGCCAAGGGCGCATCGCCATTCCCTCCAGCCTGCGCACGTTCGCGGGAATCGCCGAAAACACCGAAGCCGTCATCGCCGGCACCGGCGAGAAGATCGAAGTTTGGTCCAAGGCCGCATGGTCTTCGTTGAACGAAGGCTTCGACGAGGACGCGATCATCGAATCCGCGCGTCAGACCGGTCTCGGGGGAGGCGCGCTGTGAATTCCTGGCACGTGCCTGTCCTGCTCGAACCCGTGTTGGAGACTCTGGCCGTCCGCATCGGCGGTCGCTATGTCGATGGCACGCTCGGGGGCGGGGGGCACGCCGCGGCCGTGGCCGAACGGGTCGGTCCCGAAGGCGTCGTGCTCGGCATCGATCAGGATTCGGCGGCGCGTGCGCGCGCAGGCGAGCGGCTGGCTCCGTTCGCCGATCGCGTTCGCATCGCTGCCGGCAATTTTTCCGAGGTCGTACGGATCGTCGACGAGCACGGCCTCCGGCCCGTCGACGGCATCCTCCTCGATCTCGGGGTGTCTTCGCATCAGCTAGACACGGCGGATCGGGGGTTCGCCATCCGTCATCTCGGTCCGCTCGACATGCGCATGGATTCCGAATCCGAGGGAATCGATGCGGCGGAACTGCTCAACACGTTTTCGGAAGCGGAAATCGCCCGGATCCTCTTCGAATACGGTGAGGAATCGCGATCCCGCCGGATCGCGGCCGAGATCGTGCGTGCCCGGCCGCTGCGAACCACGGAGGACCTGGTGGACTGCGTTCGCCGGACCATGCCCTTTCGGACGCGTCCCGGCGAGATCCATCCGGCCACCAAGGTGTTCCAGGCCGTGCGCATCGCGGTCAATCGGGAATTGGATGTCCTTCGCGAGGCCATCGATGCCGCGGTCTCCGTGCTCGCTCCCGGCGGACGGTTGGTCGTCATCAGTTACCACTCGCTCGAGGACCGAATCGTCAAGGAATCCTTTCGTCGCTGGGCCGGCATGCGCGAGGGAAACGATCTTCCCAGCGTCGAGCCCGACCCGGAGCCGGTGCTCAAGATCATCACCCGGAAACCCGTCGTGCCCACCGAATCGGAGATTCGCGTCAACCCCCGCTCGCGCAGCGCCAAATTGCGGTGCGCGGAGCGTCACCCTTCCTTGGAGTCCGCAGTATGACCACCACAGATTCCGCGCGCACCGTGCGCACCGTCGTCGGTACTCCCGGTCGTTCCGTACGCGCCGTGCCGGCTCCCGAGGTCGCTGCCCGGCCTCGTTCCGCTGCGTTTCTCCCGGGGGAAAAGACTCCGACCGGAATCTGGAGCGTCGTCGCCGCGGTCGGGGGAGTCGCCATCCCCTACCTGGGGGCCATCGCCGTTCCCACCGGCACGTCGTACAACCTGCGCGAGGTGGAGCGTCGAATCACCGCGGAGGAAACCCGCAACGAGCGGTTGACCGCGCAGCGCTCGCGCCTCCTCAGCCTGCCGTCGCTTCTCGGGCGCGCCCGCAAACTCGGCGTGGTGCAGCCGGCGCCCGTCGACGTCGTGCTCGCTCCAAAGCCATGACCCCCACCCGTCGCGTTCCCGTCCCACCCCCTCCGCGCGACCCATCCTCCTCGGGAGGGCGGGCCGCGCGCGATCCGCGTCCCCGGGCGATTGCGGACCGTTCGCGGGTGGTGTTCGCGATCGTGGCGGTCGTGTACGTCGTTTTGTTCCTTCGACTCGTCTGGGTCCAAGCGCTGGCCGCGGACCGCTACGCGGGCAAGAGCGCCGTCAGCCGAACGAAGGTGGTGTCGCTCCGGTCGGA
>JBJTRZ010000651.1:0-6572 GCA_046076415.1 Armatimonadota bacterium | reverse complement strand
CGTTTTTTTCGCGAATGGAGTTCCACGATGAAAGCCGTCTCGTCCTTGGCCCTCGCCCTGATCGCCGTGTCCGCGGGCAACGCCGCCCTCCCGCCGCTGGCTCCCGGCACCGAAGCTCGATACGCGGTGCGCTACGCGGCCTCCGGGAAGGTGGACGTTGCCGGGGCGCTGTTCCGCGCCAAATCCGACCCGCACCGCGTCGCGACCCGGCTATCGGGAACCCTTTCGGTGACCGCGGTCGGCGACGGGGTGCACCTGCTCCGGTTCGCCGAGTCGACGCTCGACCGGTCGAGCGATGGACGTCCGTTGCCGAGCCCGGGCGAGGGTGCGGAGCTCTCCGCGCCGGTGGCGGTCCGCCTCGATGCCGCGGGGCGGGTGCGGGCGATCGGATTCTCGCCCGAGGTCTCGGTGCCGGTGCGCTCGCTCTGGCGCACGTTGGTCGCGGATCTGCAGGTGGTCCGGCCGGCCGGGGCGGGATCGTCCTGGACCGCGGATCAAGCGACCTCCGCGCGGTCGGTGCGGGCCACGTACCGGGTCGGCGGTGGGGGAGTGGTGGTGCGCACGGATCGGGATGCCCCGACGGTGCGGGCGATCGGACCCAAGGGCGATCCGGAAATCAAGCGAACGTTCCAAGGCGGGCGCCGGTTCACGTTCGCCGGCACGGCGCTGGTCGCCGTTGGTGGCACCGTTCACACGCGTTCGACCGTGGCGGATCGACCGCTGGCGACCGAATCCGAGACTTTCATCGCCAAGCGCGTGGCGGTGCGATCCCTCGGCGTCGCGGAGCGGTCGGAGGTCGCGCGATTGGCCGCCGGTCCGATGACGTTCGCGGGGGCGCTCTCCGACAAGGATCGGGATCCGGCCGCCACCCTGCGCGCGTGGAAGCAAGCCCTCGGGCCGACGACATCGGTCGAATTGATGGCGCAGCTGGACCGCGTCGATGCCGGCTCCGCGCGCGCCGACGGTGGATTGTTCACCGCACTGTGCGCCTGGATCGTGGTGGAACCTCGTGCGGCCGAGGACCTCGCCGTCCGGTTGGGGCGCGGGGCGGGCGACGGTGCCGGATTCCGGGCCGTCGTTGCCGCATTCGCCTCGGTGGCGGGCGATGCCGACGCGGTGCCGGAGGCCGCGGCCCGCGCGGAGGCGGCGCTGCTCGGCGTGCTGTCGCGGCGCTCCGGCGAACCCGAAGTGGTGGCGACGATCGCACCGGCGCTGGCGGCGGGCACGCGACCGTCCGCGGCGGCTTGGGAGAAGCTCGAGGCGCTGGCAGGCAGCGCGGATCCGTCGATCGCCTCGCCGGCCCGACTCGCGATCGGGGGCATTGCCCGGGCCTGCCCGCCGGACGTGCGCCGCCGATTGGTGGGCGGTTTGTGCGCGCGGCTCGACCAAGCGCGGGGCGACGATATCGGCGTGCTGCTGGCGGCGCTCGGGAACGCGGGGTCGGCCGACGCGTTGCCGTGGCTGATCCGCCACGCGGTGCCGGGCGCCCCGTACCAGGCCACGGCCATCGGCTCGCTGCGCTTCGTACCGGGCGGCGCGGCCACCACGCGGCTGCGCGAAGCGTTGTCCGACCCGGAAACATCGGTGCGCATGGCCGCCTGCCGATCGTTCCTGTGGCGGCCATTCGCGGCCCGCGACGTGGCGCTCTTCCTGGCCCGACTCGGCGCGGAGCCGGAAGCGCGGGTGCGCGCGGAGCTGTACGAAAACCTACTGCTCGAGCGGTCGTACCACGCGGGACTCGATGCCGCGATCGTGAAGGCGCTGGCTCGGGAAACCGACACCGGATTGCGCGCGGCGGTGCGCGGGCGACTGGCGGGTCGTTGAACGCGGGCCATTTTCCCCCACTTATCCCCGAAGTTTTCCCCGGGAAAACCCGACAGCTTCTCGCACCTTTGACATTTATTGACGGTCGAGGCTATAATTGCCCCTACCAGCGTGGAGACAATCGGGGATAACTCCGCCGTGGCGGTTGCGGCGCGCGTCGCTCGGGTTCGCGAGCGCATCGCGGCGGCCGCGCACAGGGCGGGGCGGGATCCGGGCGGGATCCAACTGGTCGCCGTTTCGAAACGGCATCCCGTGGCGGCGGTCGAGGCGGCCATCGCGGCGGGTGTCGATGCGTTCGGTGAAAACTACGTTCAGGAAGCGCAGGCCAAAATCGCGGCGCTCGGGCCGCGGCCCGGGACCCAGTGGCATTTGATCGGTGGATTGCAGGCGAACAAGGCCCGCGCCGCGGTCGAGTGCTTCGATCTGGTCCAGACCGTCGACCGTTCGTCGCTCGCGCGGCGTCTCGGCCGGATCGCGATCGAGGAGGGCCGGGTGCTTCCGGTGTTGGTCGAGGTGGATTTGACCGGGGCGGAGGGACGCAGCGGCGTTGCTCCGGCGGGGCTCGAAGCGCTGTGCGCCGAGATCGCGGCGGTGCCCGGGCTTGAATTGCGGGGCTTGATGGGGATGGCGCCCCCCGTCGCGGAAGCCGAAGGCGCCCGGCCGTGGTTCGCGCGGCTGCGTTCGTTGTTCGAAACCTTGCCGGACGCGCACCGGCGGGTCTTGTCGATGGGAATGTCGGGCGATTACGAAGTCGCGGTCGAGGAGGGTGCCACGCTCGTGCGGGTGGGCACCGCCCTCTTCGGTGCGCGGCCGATCGCGTCGCCCGGGAAGGCAGGCTGAATCAGGATGGCATACGCGTACGAGCACGACGGCGATCAGGGGCACGGAACCGGGCTGGGCGCCCGCCTGCGCGACCTTTTCGGAGGCCTTTCGCGCCGCGACCATTACGAGGACGACTACGAGGACGATATGGTGCGTCGTCAGGCCACGTTCAGCCGCGGTGGCGCCGCCGCCGGCGGCGGAGTGCGCGTCACCACCGTGAGCCAAACGTCCATCACCGTGATGCCTGCGAGCAGTTTCGGCGATGCGCAGAAGGCGGCCGATAGGCTCAAGAACGGCGAGCCGCAGATCGTCAACTTCGAAAAGACCAGCCATGAAAGCAGCGAGCGCCTGCTCGACTTCCTGAACGGCATCACGTACGCGCTCGACGGTTACGTGGAGAAGGTCGGCGATCGGGTGTACCTGTTCACGCCGTCGAATGTCGCCATCCGCGCCGACACGCCCGAAACCCAGGACGCAACGCGTTCGTTCTTCCACCGCCACTGATGGCCGACGGACGATTCCACCTCGGCGGCAACGCCGCGCCGCGGCTGCGGCCGCAGCACACGCTTTGGTCGCTTGGGCGTTTGCCCATCAATTCCGAGGTGGAATGGACCCTCGACGAAAAGTTCTCTCGGGTCGCGGCGGCCGGATTTGAGGCGGTGGAGTGCTGGCTCTCGCCTGAAAACGAGGTCGAGGTGCGCGACGCTCTGCAGCGGCACGGGCTGGCGCTCGCGCTCGGACACCGACCATTCACCCCCGACGACACGCGGCGCACGCTCGAACAAGCCGTTCGCCTCGGCGCGCAGTACGTGCTGGCCCAACCCGCCACCGCGTTCACGCCCCTTGCCGATGTCGTGGAGCTCGTACGCGATGGACTCCGCCGCTCCGCCGACCTCGGCATCCCGATCTTCTACGAAACCCACCGCAACAACTTCACCGAGACCATTCCGCAGACCATCGCCCTCATCGAAGCGGTGCCGGAGATTCCGATCACCGCGGACCTGAGCCACTTCGTGGTGGTGGGCGAGTTCTACGGCTGGGCCGAGGAGGATGCGGTGGGGAAGATGCGCCCCATCCTCGAACGGGTGCGCTCCATCCACGGTCGGGTCTCCAACGGCGAACAGGTGCAGGTGGACTGCGGCGATGGATCACCTCCGTGGGCTCGGCTCTTCGTTCAGCTCTGGGCCGAGGCGATGCGCCACTGGCGCAACGGCGCCGGGCCCGGCGACATCCTGCCGTTCTCGAGCGAACTCGGACCACCGCGCTACGCGATCACCACGCCCGATGGCCTGGAGGTTTCCGATCGCTGGACACAGTCGCTGGTGATGCGCGATCTCGCTTTCGAGGCGTGGGAACTCTCGGGAAAGCCCGCCTGACATGACCATAGCGGTGCTCGGAGCCGGCAAGATGGGCGGTGCGCTCGTGCGCGGGTGGGTCGCCGCCGGGGTCGTGGAGCCGCGCCACCTGCGCGTGCACGATCCGTCCGAGTCCGCGCTGGCCAAGGTGGTCGAATTCACCGGTGCCATCGGGTGCGGGTCCGCAAGCGACGCGGTGCGGGGCGCCGACGTGGTCCTGCTGGCGGTGAAGCCGTGGCTGGTGACCACCGTGTGCGCGGGCATCGCCGCCGAACTGGGCCCGAAGTGCCTGGTGCTTTCGATCGCGGCGGGCATCCGCACCGCAACCATCGAGGAAGCGCTATCGCCGGGGCAACCGGTGGTGCGCGCCATGCCCAACACCCCCGCGCTCGTGGGCGCGAGTGCCACCGGCTACTGCCGCGGGCAGGCGGCCACCGCCCAGGATGCGGAGCGGACCCAGGCCCTCTTCGATGCCGTGGGTTCGGCCGTTGAGGTGACGGAGCCGCAGATGGACGCCGTGCTGGGCGTGGCGTCGTCGGGCGTGGCGTATCTGTATCTTGCCATCGAGGCGATGGCCGATGGCGGGGTGCGGGCCGGCTTGCCGCGCGAATTGGCGACGACGCTCGCGGCGCAAACCGCCTTGGGGGCGGCGCGCATGGTGCTCGAGACCGGCGAACATCCGGCCGTGCTCAAGGATCAGGTCACCACGCCTGCCGGCACCACCATCGAGGCGCTCGCCACGTTGGAGCGGGCCGGAGCCCGATCCGCGTTCGTGGAGGCGGTGATGGCCGCCACGGAGCGCAGTCGTGCGCTCGGCAAACCCGGCGGTTAGGCCCGCCGTGTCCGGAGCCGGCGCCCTTTCCGGGAGCGCGGTCGATCCCCGCATCGCACGGGCGGCCCGCCGAGCGCGCTCCGCGGGTTTCCCGGTGCTCGCCGGCTTGGTGGGCGCATTGCGGACCATACCGGGGGGAGTTTCCACGATCGGGAGCGATCTCGGGGACGCGGACGAGCGACCGGCGCGCGCCGTCGCCCTCTCGCCGTTCCTGCTGGCCGCCACTCCGGTGACCGTGCGGGGTTGGCGGGAGTTCGCGGGGGCGTGCCGTTCGGGTCGGATGCCGTCGGAACCGGATCCCCGGGGGCTCGGCGGTGCGCGGCCGTTCAATCCGGGGTGGTCGTGCGGAGATCATCCCATCGTCAATGTCGATTGGAGCGCGTGCCGGGAGTTCGCGCAGTGGGCGTCCGACGTGGCGGGATTGCCGCTGGATCTGCCGAGCGAGGCGCAGTGGGAACATGCGGCGCGCGGGGGGCTCGCGGGGCGGGAGTACCCGTGGGGCGACGACTGGAATCCGGACCGTGCATGGATCAGCCACGCGGTGCTTGGCGATCGGGGCGGAACCGGGTCGCTGCTGCGTTCCGAACGCATTTGGCGCGACCACCCGTACGGCGTGATCGACCTGGTGGGCAATGTGTGGGAGTGGTGCGTCGACGCATACCATCCGGAGTGGGCGGCGCGACCCGATGCGCGGCGGGCGGATCCGGTGAATCGGGACATTGCGGTCGATATCTCCCGAACCTATGTGGACGGTCGGACCGAGTCGGGACCATGCAAGGGGGTGCGCGGGGGATCGTGGATCTACTTCCAGTCGCACCTTTTCCGATGCGCCACTAGGCTCGGTGTCCACCCGAACGTCGAGATGTTCAGCGTGGGGTTCCGACTTTCGGCGGCGTTGCCGGGCTTGCGTGGCGCATGAGCGAAGCCGGGGTGGTTTCGGCGGGCGACGCCCATCCGTTGCCGAGGCGGTATGTGGCCGGGATGGTGTCGATTCCCGGGGGAACGTTCACGATGGGCGACGATTCCGGGTCCCGGTTGTCCTCCCCGGGACGGTAGCCCCTTGCCCGTTGGTGATGGATCCATTGTCTTCCTCATCGCCGGTGAAGGGGCATCCCGGGGGGATTGACCCGCAGGGGGATGGCCGCCGGTAGGATGCGGGCATGAAACCACTTTCCCGCTCTGATTTCCTGACGCGCTCGGCGCTGGCGCTTGCGGGCGGCGCGGGCCTCATGGCGAGCGCCTGCAGCCCGCGTGCAAATGGCGGTGATTCCAAGTCGGATGCTGGTGCTTCCTCCGCACCTCTGCTGAAGGATTACGTTGCCCGAATGCGCCCTATCCCGGGTGGCACGTTTCGGATGGGCTCGAACCAGGGAGGGAAAGAGGAGAAGCCCGTGCATACGGTGACGCTGTCACCGTTCCGCATGGGCGCCACGCCTGTGACGGTGGGGATGTGGAAGGAGTACTGCTCGGCGACGGGCACATCCATGCCGTCCACCCCGGCCTGGGGCTGGCTGGACGACCATCCGGTGGTGAATGTTTCGTGGGCCGACATCATGGGTTCGGACGGCAAGGGCGGGTATTGCGCGTGGGCGAGCGAGGTTGCCGGGTTCCGTCTGACATTGCCTACGGAGGCTCAGTGGGAGTACGGGGCTCGGGGTGGGAAAGAGGGTCTGAAGTATCCCTGGGGCAACGATTTTGACGGTTCGAAGCTTTGGTGTTCTAAGGAATATGGCGACGTG
>JBJTRZ010000650.1:0-5555 GCA_046076415.1 Armatimonadota bacterium | reverse complement strand
CATCGGCGACGCCTACGTGGCGTTCATGCGCCGATTCGGAATCGTCGTCTTCCTGGGCCTCGCCTACAGCGGCGTCCTCAACCAACTGCTGGTGCCAATCATCCTGTCCATTTTCCGCTGGCTGATCGGACTCTGATCCTTCGCCGCGGCGCGCCCGGTGCGCCGTGGCTTCTCGCGCCATGTCCACTTCGCCCCGACAACGTCTCCTTTCCGGAATGCAACCCACCGGCAGCGGCCGCCTCCACCTCGGCAATTACGAGGGCGCGCTCAAGCCTTGGACGGCCCTGCAGGATCGGTACGAAATGTACTGCTTCATCGCCGACTGGCACGCCCTCACCACGATGGCCGGATCGCCGGAATCGATCGCGGCGCAGTCGCGCGAGGTCGCGCTGGACTATCTTTCCGCCGGGCTCGATCCGGCGAAGTGCGCGATTTTTCGACAATCGAGAGTGATGCAGCACGCCGAACTCGCGGTGCTGCTGGGAATGTTGACCCCCGTGTCCTGGCTGGAGCGGGTTCCCACCTACAAGGAAAAGCGCGATCTGGTTTCCGGCGGCGATGGCGGCGGAGAAGCGGGAGTCTCGTACGGACTGCTCGGCTATCCGGTGCTGCAGGCCGCCGACATCCTGCTCTACCGTGCCCACGTGGTGCCCGTCGGCAAGGACCAAGCCGCGCACCTCGAACTCACCCGCGAGATCGCCCGCCGTTTCAACCACCTCCACCACACCGAATTGTTCCCAGAGCCACAGGCGCTGATCTCGGAGTCGACCGGAACCTTGCCGGGGCTGGACGCGGACGCGAACGGCGTGCTCCGCAAAATGAGCAAAAGCTACGACAACTGCATCTACCTCACCGACACTTCCGATCAGGTGGCCGCGCGGTTGAAGAGCGCGTTCACCACCCCGAGCAAGATGCGCAAGACCGATCCGGGCATTCCCGAAGGATGCGCGGTTTGCCAGATCCGCAAGCTGTACGACCCGGAGGGCTACTCGGTCCAATGGGACGAATGCCGTAGCGGAGCCCGCGGATGCATGCAGGGCAAGTCGGAGACCGCCGAGATCGTGAACGCCTACCTCGAGCCGATCCGGCGCAAGCGCGCCGAGTTCGCGGACGATCCGGCGGAACTGGATCGTATCCTCGCCGAGGGAGCGCGCCGTGCCGCGGAGACCGCCGAGGAAACCATGCGGATGGTTCGGGAAACCATGCGCCTGGTCTGACCGAATCGGGCCGGCGGTATACTTCCGCCATGAAACTCCACGTGCTCCCCGCGCTGGTCGCCGCCCTCGCGCTGATCGGCGTTCCCGGAAATGGTCGCGCCGACGACGCGTCCTCCCCCGCCCCGTTCGTGCTGTCGGGCATCTCCCACGATCCCAAGGCGTCGCTGGGTGTCGTCGAACGGCGCAAGCCCGATCCCGAATCCCCGGTGCGCATCACCGATCTGACGTTCAAGGGTGGGAACGGCGCCGTGGTTCCGGCGGACCTGCAGGTGCCCGCGAAGCCGCAGGGACGCAAGCCGGCGGTGATCCTCCTCCACGGCCTCGGGGGAAATCGCAAACAGTTGGGCTTGCTGGCGACGATGCTCAACGGCAAGGGGTACGTGACGCTCGCCATCGACGCGGCCGGTCATGGGGAACGTCCCAAATACGGCACCAACGGCCCGGATTCGATGTCGCTAGAGGACATGCGCACCCTCGGTGCGCAGACCGTCGTCGATCTGCGACGGGCCGTGGACCTGCTGGTCGGGAATCCCGATGTCGACCCGAACCGCATCGGCTACCTCGGCGCGTCGATGGGCGGCATCCTGGGTGCGCGGTTCTATTCGGATGATCCGCGCGTCAAGGCCGGTGTGTTCCTGTTCGCCGGCGGCGACTGGGGCAAACTGATGACGACCAGCCAGATCGGCATGGCCAAGAGTTTCCGCGAGCGTGGCAATACCGACGCGGCGGCGGTGGGCAAGGTCCTCCGCGACATCGACCCGCTGTATTCCATCGCCCGGGCGGCCGGCCGGCCGATCCTTTTGATCCACGGCGACAAGGACGACATCGTTCCGGTGGAATGCAACGAACTGCTGTTCAAGGCGGCGAAGGAACCCAAGGAGCGCGTGTTGCTTCCGGGCGGCCACGTGCCCGACGTGCTGCGCTGGTCGTCGCTGTCCATGGCGTTCCTGGACAAGCATTTGCTGAAGAAATGAACCTCCGACCGTCGGATCTAGGCCCTGCGCTGCACCGGGAGCTCCTCCTCAAGCGCGCGCGGGCCAAGGGCGACGGCCGCCCGGCGATGGGTCTGCGCAAGGCGTGGACCCGGATGGCCGAACACCCGGAGTCGGTCACCGACGCCGCGGGCGATGTCGCGGGGCGCAGCGCCGCGAAGGTGGTTTCCCTTTCGCTCGCGGCGGGCGTATTGTTGTTCGCGATCGATCCCCGTGGCGTCGCGGTGCTCCCGGGCGCTTCCCTCGCCGTGGCCGGAACCAGCGCGGTGCTCGCGCTGGGTCTCGGCATCCTGCCCCGCCGCGCCGCACGTCGTGCCATCGAAGCCGAGGTGACCCGGAAGGAAATCGAGGCGCTGCTCCGTCGAAGGGTGCGGCAGCGCACCGGGCGGACCGATTCCATCGAGTCGTTCGTGGATGCGATGGGGTCGGACGGGGCGGGATCCGCCGCGAAGGACTTGCTGGCCGATGCGTTGGCGTCGTTGTTTGGAGCCAAGGCCCCGCGCCCGGCACCGGCGCAGCGATCGCCGGAGGAGGCGTTCCTCGAACTCGCGCGCGACGTGATCGCGGGTGGTTCGCCGCGCGATCCCGAGGGAGTGCGCGACACCGTGGCCACGCTTGGGAAGGCCCTCGCCGCGATCCCGCATCTGGAACCGCCCAGCGTGGAGGCGGGAGACCTCGTGGTGGAAGCGCAGGTGTTGTTGCGCCGCTCCGCCGCCGAAAGCGATCCGGTGGTGGAGGCTTCGCTGGTTCGGCGTGCCCGGGCCCTGCTGGATCGCTCCGCCGCCGTCGAACGGGCGGCCGCGCTGGCCAAGCGCACGCAGGCCCTGCGCGGGGAACTTCTCGCCCGCATCGATGGTCTGCGCACCCTGCTGCCAACGCTGCGGGACAGCGGCGGGATGGACCGCGCCGATGTGTCGTTGACCCATTCCGTGGATCAGGTCCGAACCCTCGAACGCGAGGGACGCAGCCTCGCCGACGCGCGCCGGGAGTTGGCGGAACTTCTCGACGGAGTGCGCGCCGCCGAAGTCGCGCCGGAACCGGTGGCGCTCGTGCAAGGAAACGGTGGCGGTGGAGCGTAGGCCCCTCGGCCGGACCGGCATCGCCGTGCCCCGCTTGTCGTTTGGCGCCTCCCCGCTCGGCGGCGTTTTCGGCCCCGTCGAGCAGTCCGATGCGGACCGTGCCGTGCGCGGGGCGATAGACCTGGGCATCGATTTGTTCGACACGGCGCCGTTCTACGGGCTTGGCCGATCGGAAACCGTGCTCGGGAGCGCGCTGCGGGGCATCGCGCGGGATCGTTTCCTCATTTCAACCAAAGTGGGGCGCTACGGTGCGGACGACTTCGACTTCTCCGCGGGCCGAATACGGGCCAGTGTCGACCAGTCGCTGACGCGCCTCGGCGTCGATCACGTCGATCTTTTGGTATGCCATGACATCGAGTACGGCGACCCCGAGCGCATTGTCGACGAATCCTTGCCGGCCATGCGGCGGATCGTGCAGTCCGGCAAGGCGCGCGCGGTGGGGATCTCGGGCTATCCGCTGGGCATCTTCGACCGCGTGGCGGCGGGAGCGCCCCTCGATTTCGCGTTGACCTATTGCCATGGGACGTTGCAGGACCAATCGTTGGTGCCGCGGCTACCGTGGTTCGCGGAGCGCGGAATCGGCGTGATCAACGCGTCCCCGCTGGGCATGGGCTTGCTCACCGACGACGGTCCGCCGGCGTGGCATCCCGCGCCCGATCCGGTGCGGGCGGCGTGTCGCGCCGCCGCGGAGGCGTGCGTCCGCCGGGGTGCCGCCATCACGGACCTCGCCATCGCGTGGAGCGCCGGGCTGGACGGGGTTTCGACGACGTTGGTGGGCATGGCGAACGTCGACGCGGTCGCGCGGAACCACGCGGCGCTGGGCACGGTTCCCTCGCCGGAGTTGGTCCGTGCCGTGGAGGCCTGTCTGGCTCCGGTTCGGGATGTGGGATGGACTTCGGGCCGCTGGGGCGGGTCCGATCAGGCGTCTCCGCGCCAAACGTAGGTTGCCACGGAGCGTGCCGGCAAACGGTCCACGAAACGTTGCCCACCGCACCGGACTCCGAGCGATGCTTCCTCCTTGCGGGCATTGGCGACCAACAGCACCACGAAACCGTCGGGGGTTCGGAACGCCACATTGCCCAGGGCGCCCGGCTCCATTGGATTCGATACGAGACGCACGGCGCCGCGCGGGATGTGCCGCATGAATTGCCCTTGCATGAAGTAGTCGAAGTTGGTGCGCACCGAACCATCGTCGAGGAGTTCGATGCAGGTCGGGCTGGCTTCGTGCGGCCCCCGGTTGGGCTTTTGGTGTTCGTCGAGCAGGATCACCCACGCGTTGTAGGAACGCGCATCGTTTCGAAGGATGTCGACCAAGCGCAGGGCGCCTTCGACGCCGAACAACGAGCCTTCGGTGAAGTAGCAGTGCTTGTCGGGGAATTGCCGTCGCAGCTCCCGTTGCGCCTCGACCGTGCCTTCGTAGTGGTGCCAGCCGATGCCGTCCACGTAGCGCGCTGCCTTCGGATCCGAAAGGATGGTCCGGGGAAAGTCCGGGCGATTCCAGTTGTGGTCCCAGCACCAGATTTGGGTGGGCAGTTTACGCTCGGCGAGCAACGGCCCCAGATGGTCGCGGATGAAATCGCGCTGGTCGGTCGCGGACATCAACGTGGTCGGGTAGTTGGGATCCTGGTGCTGCGGTTCGTTCTGGACCGTGAGGGCGAGGATGGGCACCCCTTCCGCGGCGTACGCTTCGACGAAGCGCACCAGGTAGCGCGCGAACGCATCGAAACAATCGCGTTTGAGTCGGCCGGTGCCGAGTTTTCCCGACGTTTTCATCCACGCCGGGGGGCTCCAGGGCGAGGCGAAGAAACGCAGTTCGGGATTGACGCGCAGGGCGGCGCGCACGATCGGCAGGACGGTGGCCCGGTCCCTTTCGATCGAGAAACGTTCCAATCCCGGATCGGATTCCCCGGGCGGAAGGTCGTCGTAGGTGTAGTAGGGAACGTCCGTGAAGTCGGAGGTCCCGATGCACAGGCGCATCAGGTTCATGCCGATGCCCTTCGCCGGGGAGACGATCGATTCGATCACGGCCTCGCGCTTGTCCGGCGGGAGTTTGGCAAGGTTGGCGCACGTGGCATGCTCGAGGGACGCCCCGAGGCCGAGGATGGTCTGTCCGCGCTTGGCGGGGTCGATGTCGATCCAAGCGGTGGGTTCGAACGGCACCGCTCCGAGGCGCACCGCCGGCAGGTCCGCGAGTTTGCGCCGGCCGTCCTCGGTGCTCGCCACGATGCGCACCGTTCCCGGCTTCGGCGCGCGCCCATCTCCGTTTG
>JBJTRZ010000649.1:0-3115 GCA_046076415.1 Armatimonadota bacterium | reverse complement strand
CCGCACGCCGCCTAACCGACGGATCGGGGTCGGTCAAGGCGATCCGGATCCACGGAGCGGCGACGGCGCCGGCGCGGCGCATCGCGGCGGCCGCGGACGAAGCGACGAACGTATCCGAGTCGCGGAGCAGGTCGGCGAGGGCGGCGGCGGTGGTGTCGGTTGCGATCGCGCCCAGCGCCGTGGCCGCCGAAGCGCGGGCGGGACCATCGGTCGCGGAAGACCGCGCCGCGGCGATCAGTCTAGGAGCCGTGCCCAGATCGGCGATATTCGACAACGCCGCAACCGCCGTCCGTCGAACGTTTGGATCGGGGTCGTCCAGGAACGATAGGATCGCCCGTGCGGCCACGGGCGACTTGAACCGGCCGAGCGCTTCGACCAGGGCGACCTTGGCCGGCGTGACATCCGCGTCGCCGTTGGTCTTCAGCTTCTCCGGCGAGAGCCATGGAAGGATCAACGGAACCGACTCGTTCCCCGCCATCGCGAGCAACTCCCCCATCGGCTGGCGCAGGTCCTTGTCTCCCAGCCGCGAAGCCATCTCGGTCCTCAACGGAACAACCAGCTTCTTCATGGCTTCCCGGACATGGGTGCGTATATTCGTATCCGGATGCTTCGCGGCATCCACGATTCGAGCAGGGTACCTTCCCCCCACCTCGGATATCGCCGTGCGCGCCGCGTCCCGAACGGGGTGGGTCCGGCTATCGGTGGCCTCCGTGTCGGGATCCTTGAGCATGAGCACCAACTCGTCGAACGCCTTGGGTTCGGCGCCGGAGGACGCCATTGCTTTGAGCGTCGCGATCGCCGCCAGGCGGATCGTCGGAGGCGCTCCTCCCTGCAAGGCATCAAAAAGTACGCCCCGATCCATCAATGCACGGACGGCCGCGGTTCTGGTGCCGGCATCTACGCCGCGGATTTGCCGCAGCGACGAGGCGGTGCGCGCCCCTTCGACGGCAAATCGGATACCACCGCCCACCACGGCGACGCCGGCCACGACGGCGAGGATCAGACGCGTTTGCATGCCGGTGCGGTTCGCCGTGTCGACGATTTCCTCCTGCGCGGCGCCGGGACGGTAGACTGAACCGTGGGCGCGCGATTCGCTTTCGAAACCATCCTCTTCGGCGCGGATCTCGACGATTTCGATGCGGCAATGGGCCTTGTTGCCCGTTTTGGTTTCCAAGGAGTTGAAATCGCGCAGCCCCCCCACCGCATCCTCGTGCGGACCGATGGAGGCGGACGCCGACCGATCCAACCCGCCGAGTTCCGCGATGGGCTCGAACGACACGGGTTGACGCTCCTTGGCATGGCGGGGGGAAGTTTCGAGGAACGGGCCAGGTTTTGCGCCGAGGCCGACTTGATTCCCGCCTACTGGTACGTGGCGGACACGGGATTGCTGGACGCGGAGCATCGCGAGGCCGCGCGCCGTGCGGGCACCCGTCTCGCGTTCCACCCGCATGCATTCCTCGCCTACGATCGGGTCCATCCAATCGCCTACTTGGACGATCCGGAATACTCCGAGGTCGCTTGGCTGCCGGACACCGCCCATATGACGATGATGGGCGGGGGATTCGGGATACTCGAGCGCATGCTCTCCAGTACGCCCGAACGCATCGCGGCGATTCATCTCAAGGACTGGGACCCGGCCTACGGCCGTTCCTACCATCGTTACGCCAAGGGATTCGCACCGCTGGGTCGCGGAATCGTACCGCTGGAGCGCGTCGCGAGCATGATCGCCCGGGGCGAGTCCGCCGTATGGGTGGTGGTTGAACAGGACTACGCGAAGGCCTCGCCCGGGAGGGCCATTCGGGCTGCTGTCCGCTGGATCCAGTCCCATGGACTCGATGCGGACGGAGTGCTGCGTGTCCCGGAGCCCCTCGAGGAAACCCTGCCCGTTCGCATTGCCCGCCCTGCCGTTTCCGATCGATTGCCCGCCCTTGCCGCGACCCTCGCGGCGGCCAGCGCGGAATCGGTCGAAGAGGCCAACCGAACCATCGCCGGCGCCTTGCGCGACTACTTCGATTGCGACGCGGTCGCGATGCACGCGTATCGACCGGGACGGGATCTCGCCGAACTCTTTTCGCTCCTTGCCCTCGCAACGCGTACGGCGAACGAGGCCACCGATTTTCCCGATCTCGTGCCCGGCGAAGGGAGCGCGCTGTCGCGGTGCGTCGCGTCGCGCACCCCCCTGTTGGAAAACGACTCCGAGCGCGTTCGCACGACACTGCTCATCCCCGTGCTCAATCGGTTCAACCATCACCACATTCGCTTGGTGGTCGAGGCCCGATGGGATCGGTCCGATGCAGCCTGGGATTTGGGCGACGCATACGGCTTGGCCGAATTGCTCGCGGAATCGGCCGATGGCGCGCTCGACGACGCCTGCGGATACGCCATGGGAAAGGTGCAGGGCATCGCCTCCCGACGGCAATCGCTGGAAATACTCGACGAGATCCGGGATCTCGTACGCGACCTGTTGGAATGCGAGGGCGTCACGGTTTTCCTCGCCAATCCCGCGGGCGATCGGCTCGACCCGTGGTCCACCACCGGAATCGCTTGGCGCGACGACCTTCCATTGCATCGACGCTTTTACGGACCGCACACCGACCCGCGCAGCCCCACCATGCGGGTTTGGCGGCAACGGGAAATCCTGACGATGGTGAATGGTCAGGAAACGCCGCACGAACCCACCAGCAATGAAACGGGAGTGTCCGGCGATCGGGACAACATCTTGATGGCGCCGCTCGTGGGAACCACGCTGGGCCCCGACGGCGAGGAATGGACCGAGGCCATCGGTATCGTGAGGTGCCGCAACAAACGGGTCCGCCCGCGGTCCGACGACGGAAGCGTGCGTGGTCCCACGGTCCGTTGTTTCAATCAGGATGATGCGGCGGTTCTTGACGCGATCTGCCAAGCGGCGGTGCCCCATATCCGCCTCCTGGTGGCCGATGTGCGTCGCCGCAAGGCCGTGGCGGATATGACCCACGAACTGAGCAAACCCGTGAACGCGGTGCGGGCCGCGGTCGACAAGTTGCGGTCGGACCTCGGGCGTATCGATCGAGCCTGGTTGGATCTCGTGGACACACTCGGCCCGGGGACGAGCGAGGTCGACCGCAGGGCGCTGCGG
>JBJTRZ010000648.1:0-1490 GCA_046076415.1 Armatimonadota bacterium | reverse complement strand
TTGCGTTTCGGCGGGGCCGATTTCCGTCGATGTCGGGAGGGTTCACTACGACGGATGGAGGTTCGTGTCCGATACTCCCAACGGGCGGCGCGATCTGCGTCCAGGCGGAGTCGCTTGGATGATCGGTGCGGGGGGACCCATGGGGCAGATGCACGTGCAACGAGCCCTTTCGCTGCCAAACCCTCCCCGCCGCATCGTCGCAACCGACCGGCACGACCACCGACTGGCTGCGTTGGTCGAGCGCAACGCCGAGGTTGCCCGTGCACGCGGTGTCGATCTGGTAGTGGTGAACGTGCGAACGGCACCGTTCGATCCAAAGGACCACGCACCCGATGGGTACGACGACATCGTGGTCATGGTGCCCGACATCGCCGCGGTCGAGGGCGCTTGGAAATGTCTGGCGGATTCGGGTGTGCTCAATGTGTTTGCCGGAGTCGCGCGGGGAACCACCGCACGGCTGGATCTCGCCGATGTGGCGACGCGCAACGTGCGCGTGGTCGGGACGAGCGGCTCGCGCATCGCCGATATGGTCGCGGTGCTCGAGAAAACCGCGGAAGGATCGCTCGACACGCAGGCCAGTTTGGCCGCCATTGGGGGGATGGAAGCCTTCCGAGACGGGCTCGAAGCGGTCCGGTCGAGTCGATTTCCCGGAAAGACGGTCATATTTCCCCACCTGTCGAATCTTCCGCTCACGGGACTCGAAGGGTTGGAATCCATCCGCCCCGACGTTGCGAATCGGTTGCGTCCCGGTGGACTCTGGTCCCGGGCGGCGGAATCCCGGTTGCTGGAGGGGGCGGACGTCTGACCGGTGGCATCGCGCAATTGAAATGGGGGGTCTGGGCGGGCGCGGTGGATCATGCGCCCCTTCGGGTCCTTGGGCTGGAACACGCATCCTGGTCGGGGTGCGGTGTCGAGGCGCGGATCCTCGCCACGAGCCACGCGCTGACCATTGTTCGGGGAACCGACCGTGCGACCGAGCTACTCACCTGCGCAACATTTCCCGAGGGAGCGTTGGCGCAACTCGCGGAAGTCGGGTCCGCGCGGGTGGACGTTGGACCGTGGTCGTGGAGCGTCGAACTGCGGTTGGGGGGGCTGGACGAATTGCCGGAGGGGCCGTGGCGCATGGAATCCGATTTTCCCGGCCACCCGGCTTCGCGGACCGTGCTTGCGCTCGATCCCGAGGCGCCGGTTCTTCGCCTGCGCAGCTACCATGCCTACCCGGAGGATGGCGCCGCGTTGATTGGTACCAGTGAAGTACGGTGGAGGTGATGGAAATGGGGCGATTGCAAGGAAAGGGCGCCATTGTCACGGGTGCCGCCCAAGGGCTCGGATACGCGCTGGCACGCCGACTGGCCGAGGAAGGAGCGAGCGTGCTCGTGGCCGATTTGTCGCTCGAACGGGCGGCCGCCGCGGCCGCCGAAATCTCCGAGGCGACCGGGACGACGTGCGCGGGATGCGCCGCGAACGTGACATCGGCGTCGGATTGCGCG
>JBJTRZ010000647.1:0-2147 GCA_046076415.1 Armatimonadota bacterium | reverse complement strand
CGAAATCGTGTTCAAGGTCGTTGGCGGCGCCGCGCGGGTCAACGGCGAACAGGTCGGTATGGACCGCTCCTCCTACATCGAGCGGGGCCGTGCGATCGTGCCGTTGTCGTTCGTGGGCAAGGCCCTCGATGTCGAGGTCGATTTCGACCCGGTGACCGGCCGGCTGCAGATCAACAGCCGGAAGTAGTCCCGACATCCCGAAACAAACGGGCCGGACCGCGGTGACGCGGTCCGGCTTTTTTTTCGTTGGGGGCCATTTGGTCCTGAACCTTTGGTTGGGTCGAACGATCCAAATGTCAAATCAAGCGGTGCGGAAACGTTCGACCTTCGACCGCGCACGTCGCGGTGGCGGGCCCGCTTGGGATCCGGCGACCCATCGCGGGTCGCCGAAGGCAACAAACCATGGGAGACGTGCCAACCGTGTTTGGTCCCGGCCACGCAGTGGCGATCGCTTTTGGAATCGGAGTCGTTTTGATCGCGAATTCCGGTCCCCTGCGGGGTCGTTCGGGTTCGCCCATTGCCGGCTCCGGTTCGGTCCGGTCCGAGCACCGTCGAAATCCGCAGTCGGAGCCTGGCGTCGCCGCTCCCGACGGACCGATCGCCGTCGACGTCAAGGGAAGGCAACGCCGTGCGATCGTGGTCAACCGCGGAACCGCGGAGCAGCGACGACCTGCCGTGATCGTGCTCCACGGGGGGCAGGGCAATGCCGACGCAATGCGGCGCCGAACTGGTTTCGATGCGCTGGCCCGCAAGGAAGGTTTCGTCGTGGTCTACGCCGAGGGCACCCGCTTCGGCGCGGAAGGCCTCGACCAGTACGCCTGGAACACCGGTTACCTGCTGCGCCGGCAGGTCCGCGACAGCGACGATATCGCGTATTTCGACACCCTGATCGACCTGCTGATCCGCGACCACGGAGCGGATCCGAAGCGCATCTTCATGACCGGAGGCTCCAACGGCGGCATGATGACCTACGTTTACGCGGTCGCACGCCCCGGGAAACTGGCCGCGGTGGCCCCGATCGTCGCGTCCATGTTCACCTTCGACACGACACCCGCGGTGCCTTTGCCGATCCTCATCATCAACGGCGAAAGGGATGAGGAAGTACCGATCGGCGGGGGATTCAGCAACAACCCGATCGTTCGTCGGGCCCAAGCGGTGCCGTTCAAGGCGGTCGACGATGTGGTCCGGTACTGGGTGAAAGCAAACCGGGCCGAGACCAAACCGACCTACACCACCAAGGGGAGTGTCACGACCACGGTGTACGCGGCGCGCAAGGACGGTGCCCCCGTGGAGTTCGTGCGGGATGCCGACGGGGGGCATGGATGGCCCGGAACGCGATCGCGACGCAGCGGAGCTCGGCCGATCGACGCATTTTCGGGAGCGGAGCGCGTTTGGGAGTTCTTCAAACACCAGGCCCGCAACCCATGAACGTTTTCGCTTGGGTACCCCCATTTCCGGAGGTTCCGATCGGTCCGATGCGTGGCATGAAGAAGGCCGGACCGCGGTGACGCGGTCCGGCCTTTGTTCGTTGAGGGCGAACTCCGCTACGAAGCGGAATCCGACGAGGGGGTCGATGCCTTGGTTTCCGTGGCCGGTTTTGCGTCCCCGCCCGACTTGGTCTCGGAACTGGTTTTGGATTCCGACGATTCCGACGACTTGGAACCGCCGCCGGAGGACTTCTTGTAGTCGTTCACGTAGAAGCCTTCGCCCTTGAACGCGATGCCGACGGGGTAGAGGATCTTGCGCACCGGACCTTCGCACGATTCGCACGCGGTGAGGGCGGGCTCGGTGATCTTCTGCATCCGTTCGAACTCGTGCCCGCAGGCGGTGCAGCGATAACCGTAGGTGGGCATCAAAAAACCTCCGAAAAAATCTGAAGTTGGAATGCAGTCTATCATGCAGCCTCCCGTCACCGAAGCCATCAATCCGCGCACCGAGGGCCTCGACACCCTGTCGACCGCCGACATGCTCGGGCGCATCAACGACGAGGATCGGACGGTGGCCGATGCGGTGCGGGGGGCGATACCCGCGATCGCAACGGCCGTCGACCTGCTCGCCGCCGGACTGCGCGGCGGGGGGCGCCTGATCTATGTCGGTGCGGGGACCAGCGGACGGCTCGGGGTGCTCGACGCGGCGGAATGCCTCCC
>JBJTRZ010000646.1:0-6926 GCA_046076415.1 Armatimonadota bacterium | reverse complement strand
ACCGTAGGCGCGCATGGTCCGTATTCGCTCCTCGGTGCTGTTCTCCGGCATCACCAATTCGATTCGGTACCCACGGGCGGCGGCCACCATTGCCAAGGCGATGCCGGTGTTGCCGGAAGTGGCCTCGATCATCGCCATGCCCGGGCGCAAGTCGCCGCGTTCCTCGGCGCGGCGGATCATCGACCAGGCTGGGCGGTCCTTGACACTGCCCCCTGGATTGTCACCCTCCATTTTTCCGAGGATACGAACGTTCGGATTCGGGCTTGGAAGACGAACGAGCCGGGTGTTGCCGATCCGCGAAACGAGATCGAACGACGCCGCGGGAACGTTTTCTGCCATAGGCGCATCGTACGCCTGGCAAGTCCGGTGCGTCCAGCAGGGAACCGCTTCGGTACGCCGGGGACATCGAGAGGTTATGCGCGGTTAGCGCCGGCCCGGTTCGGGTACAATCACTGTATAGGGTTGGGCTGGTGCTGGTGCCGGTCCGCACGCTTGACGGATTGCGGGGGAGCGACGAGGATGTTGACGATCAAGGGGCGATCGCAAGGCGCGTTCTGCGACGGGGTGTCCCGCAGGGAATTCCTCACGATCGGGGCTTTGGGCCTCGGCGGGTTGTCCCTGCCGCAGCTTCTCGCGGCGGAAGCCCGAGCCGGAGTCGGAAAGTCGCACAAAGCGGTGATCATGGTCTACCTACCGGGAGGACCGTCGCACCACGACATGTTCGACATGAAGATGGACGCCCCGTCCGACATTCGCGGCGAGTTCAAGCCGATAAAGACCAAGGTGCCGGGCATCGAGATCTGCGAGCACCTTCCGCGGATGGCTGCGATGATGGACAAGTTCGCGATCATCCGCTCGCTCACCGGCACGCGCGACGAGCATGACTCGCATATTTGCATGTCGGGCTACTCGGTGGCGGAAACCAACCAAAGCAAATCGCCGTGCATGGGCGCCGTTCTGAGTCGCATCGCCGGGCCGGTGGATCGCACGGTTCCCCCGTTCGTGGGGCTGCAGGGCAAGGCGGGGCACACCCCGTGGGCGGATCCGGGCGACGCGGGTTTCCTTGGTATCGCGCACAAGGCGTTCCAGCCGCAAGGCGAAATGATGCGCGACATGACGTTGTCCGATGTCACGGTGCAGCGTTTGTCCCACCGCCGCCAAATGCTTCAGGAGTTGGATCGTTTTCGACGTGGTGTCGATTCCATGGACGGCATCGATGCACTGAATCGTCAGGCCTACGACATCCTGACATCCAGCCGTCTTGTGTCCGCCCTCGACATCGCGAAGGAGGATCCGAAGGTGCGTGCCTTGTACGGCACGGGTAGGGTCGAACCCGTCGACGACGGTCTGCCGATGCTCAACGAGCAATTCCTCGCCGCGCGGCGATTGGTCGAAGCCGGGGTGCGGTTCGTGTCGATCGGCTACGGACGCTGGGATTTCCACGGCGACAACTTCGGCCAATTGCGTCGTTACTTGCCGATGCTCGACAATGCCGTGTGCGGCCTCGTGCAGGATCTCGATCAACGCGGGATGCTGGACGACGTGTCCGTGGTTGTCTGGGGCGAGTTCGGACGGACGCCCAAGATCAACAAGGACGGAGGGCGGGACCACTGGCCCAGGGCGCAATTCGCGCTGCTTGCCGGTGGAGGAATGCGCACCGGCCAGGTCATCGGTTCGACGAATCGATTCGGCGAGGAACCCGACGAACGTCCCGTGGATTACAAGGACGTGTTCGTGACCCTTTACAACAACCTGGGCATCGATATCGTCGGTACGCCGGTACCGGATATCACGGGACGGCCGAATTTCCTCTATCCGGGACGCGAGCCAATCTCGGAATTGGTTTGATGAAGGGCGCCAACGCATGTTGACCATCCGCGGCCGGGCGACCGGTCAATTCTGCGACGGGGTTTCGCGTCGGGAGTTCCTCACGATCGGCGCCCTGGGCTTGGGAGGGCTTTCGCTTCCGCAACTGCTCGCGGCCGAAGCGCGGGCCGGGGTAGGGCAGTCCCACAAAGCGATCATCATGATCTACCTTCCCGGTGGACCGGCCCATCAGGACATGGTCGACCTGAAAGTGGATGCGCCCTCCGACATTCGTGGCGAATTCAAACCGATAAAGACCAAGGTCTCCGGGATCGAGATTTGCGAGCACATGCCGCGCGTCGCCGCGATGATGGACAAGTTCGCCATCATTCGGAGTTTGGTGGGAGCGCGCGACGAACACGCGTCGAATCTGTGCTTTTCGGGCTACACCCAGTTCGAAACCAACCAGAACCATGCGCCGGTCATGGGGGCGGTCCTTTCCCGTTTGGCGGGTCCCGTGGAGAAAACGGTGCCGCCGTATGTCAACCTTTCGGCGCGTACCCAGCACCCCCCGTACAACGATCCCGGCCCTGGTTTCCTCCCGCTCTCGCACGCGGCGATGAATCCCAACGGCCCGATGATGGCCGATATGACCCTGTCCGGGGTCACGCTCGATCGATTGACGCACCGGCGCCAAATGCTCGAGAGCCTCGATCGGTTCCGGCGGAAAGTCGATGCCCTCGACGGCATCGATGATCTGAATCGACAGGCTTACGACATCCTCACTTCCAGCAAACTGCTCACCGCGATGGACCTATCCAAGGAGGACCCGAAAGTGCGTGAACGGTACGGCAAAGGGATTGCGCAACCGCAAGGCGATGCCTCTCCGATGCTCAACGAGCAATTCCTTGCCGCCCGCCGACTCGTGGAGGCGGGAGCCCGGTTCGTGACCGTCAGCTACGGTTTCTGGGACTGGCACGGGGGGAACTTCCCAAATATGAAGAACCACCTCCCGGTTTTGGATCAGGGACTCGCCGCCTTGGTGCAGGATCTCCACGATCGCGGACTCGACAAGGATGTCTCGGTCGTTGTTTGGGGCGACTTCGGTCGTTCGCCAAAGATCAACAAGGACGGTGGACGAGACCATTGGCCCCGCGTCGCCTGCGCCCTTTTGGCCGGCGGCGGAATGCGGACGGGTCAGGTGATCGGCTCGACGAATCGCTTCGGAGAAGAGCCCGACGACAGGCCGATCGATTACAAGGACGTGATGGTGACCCTCTACCACAACTTGGGAATCGATATCGTCAATACGCCGGTGCCCGACATGACGGGGCGCCCCAACTTCCTTTTCGCTGGCCGGGAACCCGTTGCGGAACTGGTCTGAAGTGGGCTCCACGGTTCGCGCCCTCGCGGTGCTCGCAATACTTTGCTGCGCGGGTGCCGCGGCCCACGCCCAGGCGGTTAAAACGAGCGCGCCCAAATCCGTCGCCTTCGGAAAGGACGTTGTTCCGATCCTGAGAACCGCCTGCCTCGGATGTCATTCCGGCCCTGCGCCAAGCGGTGGATACTCGGTTGCCAGCTACGATGACGTGGTCCGCGCAGGTCGAAATGGCGCGATCGTCGTTCCGGGAAAACCGAACGAGAGCCGCGTTTTTCGACTGGTTTCCGGCCTGTCCAAACCCATAATGCCGCCCGGCGCGGGTCTGAAAGCCGCGGACGTGGAAGTGTTGCGGCGCTGGATAGAATCGGGAGCGAAGCGCGATACCCTCCTCGCCAAGGCGTCCGCGACAACGACGACCGGCGTGGCGACGGCGGCGCCGAGGCCCGATTACGCGGTGCTTGGCAAATTGCGCGCGGTGCCGGCGCCCGTGAATGCGGTGGCGTTTTCGCCTGACGGGCGCGTCGTGGCGATCGGCACCTACCAACGAGTTCTATTCGTGGACGCGAACTCGGGAAAAACCATCGGCGAGTGGGCGGGGCATGCCGACGCGGTTCGTTCGCTGGCGTACACCGCGGACGGCAAAACGGTGCTCGCCGGAGGGGGATTGCCCGGCGCATACGGCGAAGTTCGCGTTTGGTCGGTCGAACGTGGCAGCGAAAGCGCAGTGTTTGGCGATCATTTGGATGCGGTGCATGCCATTGCGTTGCACCCGGATGGCAAACGCGTCGCCACCGCCTCCGCCGACAAGAACGTCAAGATCTGGGATTGGACCACGGGAAAGGTCGTGCAGACGTTGCGCGATCACTCGGACGCGGTGCAGGGAGCAACGTTCCATCCCAATGGCAAGTACTTGGTCACCTGCGGCTCGGATAAATCGGCGAAGGTCTGGGATATCGACACGGGCAAGCGGCTGTACTCGATCGGAGCCTCCGAGGATCCCGTAACCTGCGTCCAACTCAACGAAACGGGTGGACAGATACTCACCGGTGGCATCGACAAGCGTTTGCGCCGATGGAACCTCGGTGCGGAAGGTGCGGGACATGCCGGGGATACGGGTCATTCGGCGACCGTGTGGGGTATCGCGGTCGCCGGCACGCTTACCGCCACAGCAGGGGCCGATGGCAGGGTACGGGTGTTCAATGCCGGGTTCGAGGAAATCGGAGCATTCTCTCCCGATGGGGAATGCGTCTACAGCGTTCGCTTCAGTCGCGATGGCGCACGCATCGCGGCAGGCACGTTCGATGGCCGGGTCGTGATTTGGGACGTCGCCACCCGCAAAGTCGTTTCCACGATCGTGGTCGTGCCTTCGGAGCGGGACCAATGAGGCGATTCGGCGCCGCCTTGTCGACGGTTTTGCTGGCCGCGTTGGCGCAGTCCGCCCTGGCCCAGACTGCGCGACCGCGAATCGCATCGCTCGCACCGGCGGGCCTGCAACGGGGACTGGAAGGGCAAGCGAACTTCACCGGGACTTGGATCGGCACCGCGGTGGCCGTGTTGGCCCAACACCCGGGGATTGTTTTCGACAATCTGAAGCCTTCGGGAGCCGCTCCCGACGCCCGCAATCCCGAGGGAAATCTTGCCGCGCGTTTGCGGGTGGCGCCCGATGTTCCGCCCGGCAGGTACGCGGTGCGGGTGCTCACCATCGCCGGCGTCAGCGACCCTGCCTACCTCGTCGTAGGGCAGTGGACCGAAGTACTCGAAGTTGAACCGAACACGGGATCCGCGCCCCAGAAAGTCGCCTCGCCTTCGACCGTCGTCGGCGTGATCGGAAGTGCGGAGGATACGGATACGTTCCGGATCGCCGCGCGAAAAGGCGAGACCCTTGTAGTGGACATTGCCGCGGGATCGATCGGCTCCCCACTGGTTCCCATCGCCGTCCTGCGCAATTCGGCGGGATTCGAGGTCGCGTCGGGAATGGCATTGCGGTCACCCGATGCCTTGATCCGGTATCCCGTTCCAACCGATGGAGATTACACCCTCTCAATTCGGGATCTGTCGTTCCGGGGCGGGGGAGAGTACGTCTATCGTGCGACCGTCGGTGCGATTCCCTGGATTGGGTCCATTCACCCGCCGGGAGGATCGCCGGGCGGGAATCAAGCGGTGCGCCTCCGCGGAGCCAACCTCGGAGAATCGGTGCGGACCGTGTTGACCCTGCCGGCCGGCAGCGGGGAACCCACGATCGCCGTACGCGTGCCGTTTGGGGCGTTTTTGTCGAACCCGGTTTCGGTGGGGATTTCCGACCTGCCGGGGATGATGGAAGCGGAGCCCAATTCGGCCCTCGAGCGCGCGCAGCCCATCTCGCCGCCGGTCGTTGTTTCCGCGGTGTTGGATCCAGCTCCCGGGCGCGCCACCGACGAAGACTGGTTCTCGTTTCAGGCCAAAGCCGGCGAAACGTTCGTCTTCGCGGTGCAGTCGGTGCAGTTGGGTGGGCGCATCGAACCTATTCTTTCGATCCATGACGAAAAGGGAGGATCGCTCGCGACTTCGGGCGTTTCCGACGGAGTCCGTGATCCTACGATGACATGGTCCGCACCAGCGGACGGCCGCTACCGCATCAAGGTCGCGGATCTCCACAAAGGGGGAGGCCCCGACGAGACCTATCGATTGCGGGTCTCCGCACCGATGCCCGATGTTCGCCTGGACGCCTTTCCCGACGCGCCCATAGTTGGTCCGGGGGGGCGCGTTCCGGTCACGGTTTCCGTGGAACGGCTCGAAGGATACACGGGTCCCGTCGTTTTGGAGTGGCCCGACCCACCGCCCGGCGTACGCGCACTTGGCGCGATGACGGTGCCGGCGAACGCGACCCAAACGGTGATCGTGTTGGAAGCGGATCAAAATGCAACTCCTGCCGGCCGGAGCGCATGGGTGCGAGTTGCCGGCCGGGTGGATCGCGGTGCGCGGGCGTATTCCGAGACCTACGCGAAGAACAACGATCAATTGGTTCGGTCCGCGGTACGTCAGCCGATGCCTGTAGTGTCCGTAGGCGGACGCCCCGACATTGTTGTCGACACAGAATCGGTGGAACTGACCGTCGCGCCGGGGGGAAGCCAGGAACTGCCGGTGCGAATCGCGCGCGCTCCAGGGTTCACGGCCAAAGTGCCGTTGGTCCTGTTCGGAGGTCCAGCGGGGGTAACGGCGGTGGGCGAGATCGCGGCCGGTGCGAGCGAAGTTCGACTCGCCGTCAAAGTGGATGGCAACTCCCCTCAAGGCGACTTCACGGTCGCGGTGGTCGGACGGTCCATGCTCGACGAACTTCGATGGATGGAGCACGCGAGTCGTCCCATCGTCCTGCACATTCGTCGCTGAACCCGAGACCAAAAGAAAACGGGCGGCCCTCTGGTGGGACCGCCGGTTTTCGTGCCCAGAGGAACTTATTCGGGTCCGCCGAATTCGTTGTTGACGGCTTGCACCAAGGCCTTCATGTAGGCGATCGAGTAGGCGAGGCCCGGTCCGGACCCCCCTATCATGTGGGGGATGTGATCGGGAATGATCGCACCATCGAAGCGCACTTCACGCAAGGCGCGCATGACCTGGTGCATATCCTGGTACCCGTCGTCGATGAAGGTCTCCCGCCACGGTTCGGGCATCGGGTTGCTGACATTGCGGCAATGGACCTTGAACCGTTGACCTCGCTCGCCAAACTGGCGAATCGCGTCGATCACGGAGTTGCCCATGCCCA
>JBJTRZ010000645.1:0-2008 GCA_046076415.1 Armatimonadota bacterium | reverse complement strand
CGATGCGGGCGCGTCGGCCGGCCTGGGTGTCGCCGCGACGGCGAGCCGTGATGTCGCCGAGATCCCCCGGCATGCCGTCGCCGCGCCGCCCTTGCGGAACCACGTCCTCCACCACCAAATACACCCGGTCCTGACCATCGTCGAGACGTCGAACCGCGCCATGCAGACCCCGCAGGATCGCCGCGAGGACATCGCCGGCCGGGGCGGTCTCGCCGCGCACCAGCACCCCGAGCGTCCCGATTCGCGCATCGCACAGCACGGGCAACCGAGTGGCCTCGGCGATCCGGGCGACCAGGTCGCCGACGGTCTTCGCCCCCGCCAAGGATATGGCGACTTGCAGCGACGGCGATTTGGGATCGAGATCGGTGCGCTTCGGGGCGGCGGGAATCCGATTCGCGCCCAGGCCCATGACGAGCCCGAATGACTTTTCCATCAATGCGAACGCTTCCTCGCGCAGGACGATTTGCGCTTGGTCCCAGCGATCCGCCGCCGGAGGGACATCGATGTCCATCGGGGCCTGCTCGCCGGCGAGATCCGGAACCGTCGTCCCCGATCGCACCGGCACCGCCGACACGGAGACGTCGCGGCGGATTCGGAGCCGGAACGAGGCCACCACTTCGGCCGGCAAGGTTTGGCCGATCACTTCGCGGAGCGCCTTGGGATCCGGAGTGCCACCCGAGAATAGTTTCGAGAACGCCGATTCGGGATCTTCCGGCAGGGTCCGCTGCGGCGCGGTTCCCTTGGGAAACCATATCGACGTCATCGGGGGAACCAGCCGCTGGAATTGCGTTCGCTGGCGCGGGTCGAGCGCCTCGGGACCAATGCCTTGCGGTGAAGTGGCGAGCGCCCATTGGCCCTTGTCCAGCGACGCGAGAAAGATCAGTAGGCCGTCGTCGGAGCCCATGTCGCCCATCATGGCCTCCATGTTTCCGCCCAGCATCTCCTTGAACGAAACGGGTTTTGCCACGTCCACCGGTGCGAGCGTGTGCACCCGGCCGGTGCGCAGCACGCGCCGACCCACGGCCTCGGCGAGCGTTTCCAGCCGGTAGCCTCCCGGACCCGCGGCGGGCAACGGCCGTGGTTTGAGCGCCTCGGGAATCTTGTTCTCGACCGACGGAGCGTCCTCGAAATCCCCCGGATCGAATTGCCCCATCATGTCGAGCATGGGATTGCCGGTGCGGGGACGCAGGCGCTCGGGAGCCACGATCACCAGCGGCCCGAGCCGTGCGCCGTCCCAAGCCAGTTTGTCCGCCACCGCCGCGATGGAGTTTGCAGGCGGCTTGCCGGATTTCCGGACGCGCGCCAGTTCCTGGGCCGCCACGGGGCGCGCGCTCGCCACGCCGAAGGCGGCGAGGAGGATCAGGAGGGACGCTGCGGCGGATCGGCGCATGGGGAGGGGCTCCTTGGTCGCGGACGGATCGGTTCACGCCCCGACGGCTCGATGGTATCGCCGTCGCCCGGGGGCTCGCCGTACCGGAGGGATGATTCCGCCGTTCGGCAGTCCGTTGCCGGCCTCGTGTCGGCCCGCTTCGGGCCTCTCAAGTGCGGGTTCTTGAAACGGCTCGAGCCACCGTTACCGGTCGGCGGTTCGGCGCCGGGAGCGTCGCTGCCCCGCCGCTTCCCGTATCAGGGCAATGGCCGACTCCAGATCCGCGGAGCCGCGCACCGGAAGACTGACCCAGCCCGTGCCGGGCAGCGTGTGGTGCTCCCATGCCGCCCCGGAGGCGATCCAGCGCTGCGCCTGCTCCGGAGGCAGCGGGACATCGAGCACCCCGTTGCCGTGCAGGTGTCCGATTTCGCGTTTCCCCATCCGCCACTCGCGCCCCCCGAATCGGTGGGGATGGCCCGTCACCGTGCTCCACGACTCCACCTCGGCCTCCAAGGCGTCGATCGCGGCTCCGCGCGCCGGGTGGAGGAGCTGGGTCCATGCTCGAAGCCAGGCATCGAGCAGGTGGGGCAGCACGGGAACGGCCCGGAGGAGACGTAGGTGCCGGGACAGGAATGCGAG
>JBJTRZ010000644.1:0-7294 GCA_046076415.1 Armatimonadota bacterium | reverse complement strand
GCTGGGCGCACAGCACCACCACCGCGGCCGCCACCGGGCCCAAGATGCGCTCCGGTCGTCGGATGCGGAAGAGTGCAACGAGGGCGGCGATGGTCATCACGGACCACGGCGCCAACGTCCACAGGACCACTTTGGACGGGTGGCCGACCAATGGCATCACGAACTCGAACAACGCGTCCCGCAACGGCTCGAACGTGCCCGCGAGCAGCGGAACCGCGCCCCAAAGCAGCGCGGTGCGCGCAACGCCGCGCCGCGCGAGGATCGCGGCCAGCACCGGAACCATTCCCACCGCCACCGCCCATGCGCCGGTTCGCCATGCGTCGGGGAGATCGATCTCGTAGCGGTTGCGCTCGGCCAGATGCAGCACCGGATGCACCCAGGTGCCGATCGCCACGACCACCGCGAGGAAGGCACCCACGAATCGCGGAGGACGCATCTGCGCTTCGTTGCTCAATCGCGTCGTTCCATCCGCATCACGATGCGCCCGGATCCCGGCAGCGGGGCCTCCTCCGCGATGCGCCAGCGGACTGAAAACGCGTTTCGAAAATCGGCGATCGTAACCGCCGGGCGCCGGTCCGGCCGGTGGCGCTCCAGCAGCAACGCTGCCTGCGGATCGTCCGGGGGAACCCATTCCACGATCGCGGCGGGGGCGCAACGCGCGAGGAAGTCGGCGATGCGCTCGAACGGAATACGGTGCGTGATCGCCAAATGGTGGACCAATGCAAGCGCCATGACCAATCCCGCCGGGCCGCGGTCGAGCAGCGACGCGCGTTCGCTCAGGTCCCAGCCCACCGACGGACTGGGATTCGTCACATCGAGCAGAAGCGGAAGCATCGGGATGTCCGGCCGCATCCGCGCCGAACGCCACGCGCGCTCCACGGCCACCGGGTCGAGGTCGAACGCGATGGTGGGAAATCCGGCTGCGGCCGCCAAGCGACTGTACCGGCCATCGTTCGCACCGAGGTCCCAGACCATCCCTTCGGGCGCCGCCGCCGCCACCATGCGCTGCACCGCCTCGCCTTTCACGGCTTGGGCCTCGGCCCCGTAATGGGTCGAGCGGTGGTACTCGCCCCACTCCGTGCCCCCCGCCCTCCAGTCGAGGCCGCGGACCGTTGAAATCAGGCTGTCCAGCAAACCGAGATGGCCGTTCCTCGAAACCGTTCCCCCCGCTGGACGCGCACCCGAAGGTTGGCTTGCGAGGCGCCGTTCGTTTCCGGCGTGGAACCGTATATGCAGATTGAGTCCAAGGTCGAGCCGCGACTTCGCCGGAAGCAGCTTTGCCGCGAGGTCGAGCGGGATTCCATCGAGATGCGTTTGGACGAGCCTCCCGAGGGAAACATCGCGGTGCGCCATCAGGGCGAGCGGAGCCACGAAATGGCGGCAAAACTGCCCGTACGCCGGCCAGGGTTCGCCTTCCGGAGCACGTTCGAAGGAGAGCGTGTCGATCCAAACGGGCCTGCCGCGCAGGAATTGGACATTGAATGCACTGGCGTCCTTGAGCCGCATGCCTTTCGCGAAGGCTTTGCGTTGCAGCCCGAGCACCAACAGTGCCGCATCCTTCCACTGCCCGAAGCACCACTCCCAAGGCCACGACAGGAATGGGATGGGTTCGGGTTCGATCACCTTCGCCGCGCCGGCCGGCCACGGGGAGAACGACGCGGGATCGTGTTCCCGAAAATCAACCACTTCTCCGGCGGCGACGAGCTCGGCGTGGAGGCCCGACGATACGCAGAGGGCGAGGTCCTCGGTCCCGAGCGGGGTCACGGCACGGAACGGCAAGCCGTCGCGCACGAGCACGTGGCCGCACGGGTCGCGGAACGATCCGGGGACCGCTTCCGGCCCGCCCGTCGGGGTGGGGAGATCCGACACGGGGGGGTCAGTTGCGGTTCGTCGACGACGATCCGGCGCGCGCGCCGCGCAACCGATCGAACCATCCCCGCACCAAATTGCGGATCGCGAAGAGTCCTCCCGCGATTCCCGCGATGGCCACCTGCGCGGCGACGCTGCCCGCGCCGGGGTCGAGGTAGGCGTGCGCGGGACGCTCGCTCGCGAGCCAGAAGACAGCCAATAGCAATACGGGGGAAAGGGGGGCGCCAAGGCCGCATTGTCGTCGTTGCATGGCTTTACCGACGCGCGACGGCGGAGCAAGTTCATCGGGAAAACACGCCAAATGGGCCAAAACCGTTCCCTGAGGAAGGCCTTGACCCACTGGGTGGTTGTATTGGGAGGATCCGATCGGACCCCACTCGAGCGAGGCTCAGACCTTGGTGGTTCGCCCGGGAACCAATTCAATTCCTGGACGGCGCGGGTTTTGGTACTTGACCCCTTCCCACGAGATGAGGAAGAGTTCGCGCACCACCTTGGCGTCCATCGATCCCGCATTGGCGACGCACCAACGGCGATTCCGACGGCTGCCGAACACCACTTCGGAGGCGTGCACGATGCGGCGGGTCTTCGGATCGAACTTCTCCCGATTGAACCCTACGGAATCGAGCAATCGCTCGAGTTCCGGACGTTCGACCCGGGCGATGTTCCACCATCCCGGTAGGCCCTTCATCGCTTTGTTGCGCCGCAAATGCTCCATCGTGTCCCGCTCGGGATCGAGCGAAATCGACAACATCACCGCCGAACGACCGAATCGTCCGGGCATCGATTTGGCGATTTGCTCCAGCCTTTGCGTGGTGACCGGGCACGTCCCGTCGCACCGCGTGTAGAAAAACTGCAAAACCAGTTCGCGATTTCCGACGAGTTCCGAGATGCGGCAGGCCCGACCATCCACAAGGCGGATCGCCGCATCCGGGGACCAATCGGCCGCCCGGTTGCGCGCATTTACCGGAATCGGCTCCCGGCGAATGCCGGGAGCCACCACGATGGGTTCGTCAGGGTTGTACATCGTACCAAGCCATCATGGCCATGTCTTCATGCCCCAAATTGTGGCAGTGGAAGACATACGGGCCGGTATAGGTGCGGAAGCCGACGAGCAGCTGCACGGGAGAGTCGTTCCAAACCAGTATGACGTCCTTGCGACCCGCCTCGTGGGCCGCCGGCGCGACACCGTTGCGCTTGAGAACGCGGAAGAACTCCTGGTGAATGTGCAGCGGATGGTTCCAGCCGCCCCCTTTGACCGAAACGTTCCAAATTTCGAATGTTCCCAGTTTCGGCTTGAACATCGGTACCGCTGGGTTCCAAACGGTGTCGTTGATCACCCACATGCCGTTGGTGCGATGCAACACCAAGTCGCGGGTCGCGGCGATCTTGACGCCTTTCACCGGGGTCAACGGGCGCAACTTCAACGGCACGCGGCTATTGTCGGGGGCGTCGCGATCGACCACGAAAAGCATCAAGGGATTTCCGACGGTCGACACACCGTCGGGTTTGTTTCCATCCCCGGTCGGCGAATACACCAGGAAATCGTCCAAAGTCAACTGTTTGCCGATCGGGTACCGGCTGAAGTCGACCACAATTTCGTAGCGCTCGGCATTTGCCATTCGCAATTGGGTCGCAGTGACCGGAGCCGGAAGCAATCCGCCGTCCGAGGCGATGATCTGGAATGGCGAACCGTCGCTGAGGCTCAACAGGTATTCCCGGGCCATCGAGCCCGCAAGCAGGCGGAAGCGGTATTTGCGGCGCGCCACCTTGAGGTAGGGAGCAACTTTGCCATTCACCGTCATAAGATTGCCGACTTGTCCCTTGTCATTCAACTGATCGAAGAATAGGGATCCGTCCTGGTTCAACGCCACATCGCGAAACACCAGCGGAATGTCGTACTCGCCCGAAGGAAGGCGCAACGGTTTCTTGTTGGGGTCTTTATCGTTTTCGTTGCCCGTATCGAGGGCGTCGAAATGCCACGACATCCCCGCCAAGCCATGGTAGACGTTGCCGGCCGTGTGGTCGATCGTGTGATCGTGGTACCAAAGGGTCGACGGCCACTCGTTGCTATCGCCGTCCGGCACGATGTTGGGGATCAAATGGTCGCGGTATTGACCGGGCACAATGAAGTCCAACGGCCATCCGTCGTCGACAGGTCCCTGATGGCCACCGTGATGGTGCATCGACGTTTCAGGAATCCCGAACCCGATGTAATTCGGGTCGAGATTGTTGATACGTCGGATTACCGTGGGAACTCCCAGCTGGTTGACGAAGGTCGGCCCCGGAAAGGTGCCGTTGTAGAGCCACATCGGCGTCGGCGGCAAATCCCGATGGAACTGATGCAGTCCCTCCGCCTCCGTGAGCAAACACGTCTTCGGCGTACCGTAGGAGTACATGCGTTGAGCGAGGGGATTGCCAGGGAGAACCGAGGACGGTTGGAGGACTAGCGGTACCGGAAGGGCATCCTGATACGGGGTGAGGGCGAAAGGGGTTCCGCCCTGAGCGCGGGCCGCTCGTGGGAGTCGATGCCCGCCAGCAATCCCGGCGCCGGCGAGCAAGCCTGTAGTGAGGAGAGTTCTTCGATTCATAAATAAGGGCCTGAATCAGCGGAGTAATCAGATTGGACACTGGTATCGACCGATGACCCGACCGATATTTCCCCCCGGCCTTTTTAACTAAACCCGGTGATTTACCAGTTTTGAGAGTGGATGGGGTGGGTATGGCGCGGAATGGTTACGAATGGCACGCCCCGTGCGATCAAGTCGCGGCCCCGTCTCGATCCCGTCAGAGCCCGGGTGCCACCGGGGGCGTGTCCGTCGGCTGGAGCCAGGCCGTGAAACTTCCGTGGCGTGGAAAACGGCGCCGGATTCGAGAACGGGATACCGGCCATCGCCTTTTCGAATACGGTGCGCTGGCGATCGGGTCGGCTATCGGGGGAGCGAACCGCAGTCCTCGAGGCCGCTGGTCGCGATGTCTTGGAGGGTCGCCCCCGCGCAAGGAAAAACATCACGATCACGGGTGCGATCACCACCGTCGCCGCCGTCATGAGCAGGTTCCACCGGGGTTCCGCCATGCGGGCTCTGGTAGGCCTGCAGTCCGAGCGACCGCTGTGCGCGTCGCCGATGTTTCACCGCAAAGGGCCGCCCCGAAATCAGCCCTTGAGGCCGCTGGTCGCGATGCCTTGGATGAACGCCTTCTGTGCAAAGAAGAACACCACGATCACCGGCGCGATTACCACGGTCGCCGCCGCCATGAGCAGGTTCCACTGGGTTCCGCCATGCTGGCTCTGGTAGGCCTGCAGTCCGAGCGAGAGCGTGAACGTTTCCTGATCCGACAGATAGATCAACGGCCCCATGAAGTCGTTCCAGGTGCCCATGAACGTGAAGAGGGCCACCACCGCGAGCGCCGGACGCGCCAGCGGCAACACGACATCGGTGAAGATTCGGAACTCCGAACAACCGTCGATCTTCGCCGCCTCGGAGAGCTCCATGGGAATCGTGCGGAAGAACTGACGCAGGAGGAAGATCGAGAAGGCGCTGCCGAAGAACGCCGGAACCCAAAGCGGGCGGAACGTGCCCACCCAGCCGAGCCACTTGAACAGACCGAACGTGGGCACCATGAGCACCGGAAAGGGAATCATCATGGTCGCCAATGTCGCGGCGAAGAAGGCGTCCCGCCCCCGCCATCGCAGCCGCGCGAAGCTGTACGCGACCACCGCGTTCGAGCACACGGCCCCGGTCACGCACAAAATGGTGACCAGCAGCGTGTTTCGGGCGTAGAGCAGGAACGGAATGTAGCCCAGTTCCTTGCTGCCATAGGTGATCGCCTTCGGGAAGTTGTCCCAAAGCGCCTTGCTCGGAATGAGGGTCGGCGTGGCGGTCATGGTCTCCTCGATCGGCTTGATCGCGGTGGAGATCATCCAAAGCAAGGGCGACACGAACAACAGGCTGAGCACGATCAACACGAGGTGAACGGTCGCGGTTGCGGCGCTGCGGGAGGTTCGCATCGGGGTCAGCTCCGGTCGTAGTGGACCTGCCGCTCGGAGAGCCGCAGGGCCGCGAAGGTCAGCACCAACGTGATCAAAAACAACACCCACGCCATCGCGCAGGCGTAGCCCATGCGCTGGAAGCGGAATGCGTTCTCGAAAAGATACGTGGTGAAGAAATACGTCGAACGTGCCGGCGCGCCGTTGGGAAACATCACGTAGGGCACCGCGAACACTTGGAGCGCGCCGATCATGCCCATGATCACGTTGAAGAGGATCACCGGACTGAGCATCGGCAGCGTCACATGGCGGGTCTTGGCGATCAAACGCGCCCCATCGAGGTCCGCCGCTTCGTACAGGCTTTGCGGGATGTCCTGCAGGCCCGCCAGGTAGATCACCATCGCATTGCCCGAACCCCACATGGCGATCATCACCAACGTGGTCTTGGACCAGGCCGGATCTCCAAGCCAGTTGGGCGGGGTCTTCATGCCAATCCTCTCGAGGCCGAGGTTCAACAGGCCGTTCTCGGCGTTGAAGATCCAGAGCCACAGGATACCCAGCGCCACCATCGGCACCAGGCTGGGAACATAAAACAACGTCCGGTAGAACGCCAGCCCCTTGACCTTGGTGTTGAGCAGCATCGCGAGCAGGATCGCCACCACCGCCGAGAGCGGTACCGCCGCCACGACGTAGGCGAACGTGTTGCGGATGGTGAGCCAGAAAACCTCGTCGCCCACCATCTCGCGATAGTTCTCGAGTCCGACCCACCGGGGAGGCCGGAGCACGGAGAAGTCCGTGAACGAGTAGAAGAACGACGCCGCCACGGGGTACGTGAGGAACGTCAGGAATCCGAGGATCCACGGCGCGGCGAAGAGCAGCGCGACACGGGTCTCCGATTTCACGATCCACCTCCCGCGGCGGATGGCTTGATCCCGAGGACCTGTTCCCGATAGCGACGCCACTGCGGTTCAAGCCGCGCCTGCGCCGCGTCGAGCGCCTGCTTGGGGGTCTTGGTGCCCAGGTTGATCTCCGTGAACGCGTTGGTGATCTCGGCGTTGATTTGCGGCCAGATTCCGATCTGCGGAATCCAAGTGGCGTTCGGCGAGCGCGCCAACTCGTCGAAGAGCCGAATGTGGTGATTGAGGTGGGTTCGGAAAAACTCCTCGGAACACTTCGAGAGGGGGGAGTTCTTTCCGTGCGACGAGCAGAGCAGTTCCATCTGGTCCTGGCGCTGGACGAATTTCATGAACGTGAACGCTTCGCGGGGATGCTTGGCACCCCTCGGGATCACCAACGTGTCCATGCCGAGGTAGTTGGTGCCCCGGAGGTCGGGGCGGTCCGCCGGCACCGGAAACGGCACGGCGATCCAATCGATGTCCTTGGCGTAGAGGTTGATGTAGTTCGCCATCCAGACGCCTTGTAGCACCGACGCCACCTTGC
>JBJTRZ010000643.1:0-1650 GCA_046076415.1 Armatimonadota bacterium | reverse complement strand
ACTTCCGCTTGCTCGTCGCCTCCGCCCTTTGCGGCATCGTCGCGCCCGCCTTCGCCGCCGCGCCCCGGGACGCGGCGGGCAATCCCTTGGGGGCGCCGTCGACGCCCCGATCCGCGGCCGCCGCCGGAATCGGCCGCGCCCTGCGCCTGCCCGTGCGCACCGCGGTGGATGGCCGATCGGCCGCCGCGCCGGTGGCCGGTGCGAAGTTGACCGTGCTCGCCCTCGTGGCGGAAGACTGTCCGGTTGCCGCCAAACTCGCACCGACCTTGGCCGGCCTCGAGGATGCGTACGCGCGCCGCGGAGTCCGTTTCGTGTTCGTGGACCCGTCGCCGCTGACCACCAACGAACAGGCGCGGTCGCTCGCCCGGCGGGTGGGATGGAACGGTCCGCTGGTCCGCGAGCCCGATCAGCGCTGGACGCGGGCGATCGGGGCCACGACCACCACCGAGGCCGTGGTGCTCGATGCGGCCGGCAAAGTGGTGTACCGCGGTGCGGTCGACGACCAGTACGCGGTGGGCGCCACCCTCGCGAAACCGCGCCACCGCTGGCTGGCGGATGCGCTCGACGCGGCGCTGGCGGGTCGCGCTCCCGCCGTGGCGGCCACCACTGCGCCTGGATGCGCGTTGCCGACCCCCGAAGCGAATGGCGTCGCGGCGGTCCCCACCTACCACGCCAAAATCCAGCATGTCGTTCAGAAACACTGCGTTCCCTGCCACCGCAAGGACGGTGTCGGGCCGTTCGTGCTCGACAACTACGCCGCGCTCAAGGCACGCGCCCCCATGATCAAGCGGGTGGTCGATGCCGGTACGATGCCTCCTTGGTTCGCCGCGAAAGGCACCGGACCGTGGCGCTCCGATCCCTCGATTCCCGAGGAGGACAAGGCGGCCCTGCGCGCATGGGCCGACGGCGGAATGCCGAGGGGCGATGCCAAGCTTGCCCCGGAGCCGCCGGTCTTCGAAGGCTCGTGGACCCTCGGCAAGCCCGACCAGATCTTCACCCTGCCGAATCCCGTCGCGGTGAAGGCCACGGGATACATGGACTACGTCAACATCGACGTGCCCACGGGGTTCGCCGAGGACAAATGGGTCCAGAAGATCGAGGTGCTGCCCGGGGATCGCCGCGTGGTGCACCACGTGCTCGTCTTCCTGCGCCGCCCCGGCGCCAACGGCATCTTCGGCGTGGGCAACTTCGAGGAGGTGCGCGGTTTCTTCGGAGCCTACGCGCCCGGCAACGGAGCGTTGGCGTATCCCGGCGGACTCGCCAAGCGCATTCCCAAGGGATCCATCCTGCGTTTCCAAATCCACTACACGCCCAACGGAACCGCCACCACCGACCAATCCCGGCTCGGGCTGACGTTCGCCAAGGGGCCCGTGGAGCGCGAGGTGCACACGACCAGCCTCGCCAATCTCTGGTTCTCCATCCCGCCCGGCGCCGAGAATCACGAGGTGGTCGCGCGGTTGCGGTTGCCCAAGGACGCCACCATCCTGTCCTACTTCCCGCACTCCCACGTGCGCGGCAAGGCGGCCCGCTACGAAAAAGTGGACGCCGAGGGGAAGACGACGTTGCTGCTCGATGTTCCCAAGTACGACTTCAATTGGCAGCTCGGGTATGTCTACGAAAGGCCGATCGACGTGAAGGCCGGCGAGGAGC
>JBJTRZ010000642.1:0-6024 GCA_046076415.1 Armatimonadota bacterium | reverse complement strand
GTCAAGCTCGTGTACCTCGGAGTCGAAGCCGGCCTCGCCGCGGTCAAGCTCGATCCGAGTTCCGCCGAAGCTTGGATTCTCCTGGGCCGCGCGTATTTCAATCGAAAACTCCGCTGGGACAAGGCGGTCGAAGCCTTTGCGGAGGCCCGCAAACGCGCCCCGGAACGAACGGAATATTTCGCGGCCTACTATGATTCGTTGCGGGCCAACAATCGCCTCGACGAAGGCGTGGCGGTGCTCCGGGCCCGGATCGTCTCCGAACCCGAGGACCCCCAAGCCTTGTACCTCCTCGCCACCGCATTGCTCGAGGGGCGCGCGGACCCTGGCGTCGTGGAGGAAGCGGAGTCGTTGCTGCGCAAATCGCTGGCCATCGAACCGCGCGTGACCGCCACGCGGGCCCGGCTCGCACAGATCCTGCTCGATCGGGGAGGCGAAACGGAGGCGGAGGAAGCCGCGGGACTGTTGGAACAGGCCGTGCTGCTCGACCCGTACCATGCGCTTTCGCGGCGACTGCTTGCCCGCGCCTATCGCCTTCGTCGCTTGGTGAAGGAAGCCGAGGCGGTGGAACGCTCGGCCAAGGCGCTCGACGCGTACATCCAAAGAAAGACCCCGCTCGAGGACGCGCAGGCGGCCAATCCAACCGATCCCGAGATCCACCGAAAACTCGCACGCATCTACCGCAGCGGCGGCGAGGAGGAAAAGGCCGTCAGCGCGGAGCAAATGGCCTACCTGCTCACCCACCGCAAGGAGGACGCGGAGAAGGGCCTGAAAACGTTGATGAACGCCACCAGCCTCAGCGCATCCACCGAATGGTCGAACGCGAAACGCCGTGCAGCGGGCAAGGGCAAGGAGTCGAAATGACGAGACGCCTCGTCCCCGCGTTGGCGCTTGGGCTCCTCGCGCTCGGATGCCAACGGGCGAAAACCTGGACAACCGAATCCGCAGGCGCCGGCCCGGTGCGATTCGTCGAACGGGGACGTGAAGCGGGTCTCGATTTCACATTCAAGGCGCCCGGCAAGCCGCCCCTCACCATTCTCCAGACCATCGGCAACGGTGCAGCCTTCCTGGACTACGACGGCGACGGCAATCTGGATATCCTGCTCGTTGCCGAGAAGCCGGGCCTCTTCCGCGGGGATGGCAAGGGCAAATTCGCCAACGTCACCGCGGGGAGCGGATTCGATCGACTCGCAGGGCATTTCCTCGGCTGCGCGGTAGGCGATATCGACAACGACGGCGACGTCGATGTGTACGTTTCCGGCTACCGCGAAGGGCGAATGCTGCGCAACGACTCCGGCCGATTCACGGACATCTCCGCGTCAGCGGGAATTCCGAGGCAGCCCTGGGGCACCTCCGCCACGTTCACGGACCTCGACGGCGACGGGCGCCTCGACCTGTTCATCTGCAACTATGTCGAGTTCGACGGCAAAACCAAGCCGCAACTCTGCTACTTCCCGATGGCGGACAACAAGAACGAAAAGCTGCTGAGCTCCTGCGGCCCGAAATACTACCGGCCGGAGAAGGCGACCGTTTGGCGCAATGTCGACGGGAAACGCTTCGAGGACCGATCCGTCGCCTGGGGAGCGCGGGCCCACACCGGCAAGGGCCTCGGCGCCGCGGCGATCGACATCGACGGTTCCAACCGCGATGCGATCGCGGTGGCCAACGATGAAATGGCGGGCAACCTCTTCCGCAATCTCGGCGGGGGCAAGCTTGCCGATATCGCCGTGGAAGCCAATGTCGCCTACGACCGCGATGGCAATGTCCACGCGGGTATGGGCATCGATTGGGGCGATTACGACAACGACGGCCAGCCCGACTTGTTCGTCACAACGTTCCGCAACGAGTCCAAGAGCCTTTATCGCAACGACGGCGATCGCCTTTTCACCGATGTGTCGTTTCCGACCGGCGTGGGACGCGCCGCGTTCGCGTATGTTTCCTTCGGCACGAAATTCCTCGACGCGGACAACGACGGCTGGCTCGACATCGCCATCGCCAGCGGACACGTCCAGGACAACATCGAAAAACTCGAAGACACGACCTACCGCCAGCCCACCGTTTTGCTGCGCAATTCGGGAGCTTCGGGAAAGGTCTTGTTCGACGATATCAGCGCCGCATCCGGGGTTGCCGCGACCGGCCCCATCGTCGGCCGTGGACTCGCGACCGGCGACTACGACAACGATGGCCGGGTCGACCTGCTGGTGATCGACAGCGACGGTCGTCCCCTCCTCCTTCACAACGAGTCGCCGGCGGCGGGGCACTGGGTCCGGTTCGTGCTCGAGGGAACCAAATCGAATCGATCGGCGCACGGCGCACTGGTCACCCTCGAACTCGAAGATGGGTCGAAGCGCATGCGCCATTGCCAGTCCGACGGGTCGTATCTGTCCGCCAGCGACGCCCGGGTACACTTCGGGATCGGTGCGGCCGACAAGGTGCGCAAGGCCGTGATACGCTGGCCGTCGGGTCGTGTTCAGACCTACGACATGCCGGCCGTGGATGCCGAAACTCGGTTCCGCGAGGGCGATTCCGACTGACGGGAGACGTTCCATGGGTTTCAGGGGGGGCGGTTTCGGGCCGCAAGGCGGGCGCAAGCCGCTGCGTCCCGACACGGCGAAGCGCGTCGTCCGCTCCTTCGGAGCGTATCCGGCCGAGATGGCGGCCATTGTCGGCCTGGTCCTCGCTTCCGCGGGCATCGGCCTGTTGCCTCCCTACTACCTCCGCGCCATCGTCGATCAGGGCTTCGGCGAAAAGAACCTGGGGATCGTCACCCATTTCACCCTGCTGACGCTGGCGACGACGGTGGGAAGTTCCCTCCTTTCGATGGGCTACGGTTGGCTCTCGGTCGTGGTCGGCCAGCGCATCATGCGCGACCTGCGCCAACAACTCTTCGGCCATTTGCAGGGCATGGGTCTGCGTTTCTTCACCGGCACCCGCACGGGCGAGATCCAATCACGATTGATCGGAGACGTCGGCGGCGTCCAAGGCGTCCTGAGCGACACGGTCGCCAACTTCCTCAACAATGTCACGGTCGTGATCTCGACATTGATCGCGATGATCGCGATGGACTGGCGATTGACTTTGCTGTCGGTCGGAATCCTTCCGGTGTTCGCGGCGATTTCGGCCAAGCTCGGCATCAAGCTCGGCGAGATCCGAAAGGTGGCCGCGGCGCAGAACGCCGATCTGTCCGCGACCATGCAGGAGACCCTTTCGGTTTCGGGAATCCTGCTGGTCAAAACGAGCGGCCAGCAGCAACGGACCTTGGATCGTTTCGCGGAGGAAAATGGGCACCTCACGGCCACGCAGACGCGCCTGATGGGCATCATGCGGATCTTCTTCAGTTTGATTCCCCTGACGTTCTCCCTCACTCCCGCGCTTGTTTACTGGCTCGCGGGTTGGTACATCGCGCGCGGGGAATCCCACCTCACGATCGGCACGCTCGTCGCATTTACGTCCCTGCAAGGCCGCCTCTTCTTCCCGATGACCAGCCTGCTCAACACGCAAGTGGAGGTGCTTTCGGGACTGGCGCTCTTCGACCGCATTTTCGAATATCTCGATCTGAAACAGGAAATCGTCGAACGCTCCGATGCCATCGCCCTCGAGCCGGAACGCGTTCAAGGACGCGTGGCGTTCGAGGACGTCGTTTTCCGGTACGATCCGGGTCAGGAGGATCCCACCCTCGACCGAGTGACGTTCGCCGCGGAACCCGGACAACTGGTCGCGCTGGTGGGGGCAAGCGGCGCCGGCAAGACCACGCTCACGTACCTCGTTCCCCGGCTGTACGATCCGGACGCGGGAAGGGTGACCATCGATGGAACCGACATCCGCGATCTGCGACTGGACGCGCTCGGACGCCTGATCGGCGTGGTCACGCAGGAAACGTATCTGGTCCATGACACGATCCGCGAGAACCTGCGCTGGGGCAGGCCCGACGCCACCGATCCGGAGATCGAAGCCGCCGCGCGGGCCGCCGCGATCCACGATCACATCGCGTCCTTGCCGGAAGGCTACTCCACCGTGGTGGGCGAGCGTGGATACAAACTTTCCGGAGGCGAAAAGCAGCGCATCGCGATCGCGCGCGCCATCCTGAAGAATCCACGGATCCTCATCCTCGACGAAGCGACGAGCGCGCTCGACACCCAAACCGAAACCCTTATCCAGGACGCATTCCAGCGACTCTCCCAAGGCCGCACGACGTTCGCGATCGCGCACCGTCTCTCCACCATCCTCGGCGCGGACCAGATACTCGTGATGGATCAGGGGCGCATCGTCGAACGAGGCACCCACGCGGAGCTTCTCGCCGCCGGGGGTGCCTACGCGGGGCTGCACGCGGCGCAGTTCCAAACGGAAACCGCCTCATCGGAACCTGGAACGTGAACAAGAGACTCCCCCGCGAGGTGGGACACCGGTGAATCCCGTGGAACCGTCCTACGATCTCATCATCGCCCGCGCGCGGGTCCACGACGGTACCGCCGCGCCGGAATACATCGCCGATATCGGGGTGCGTGGCGACCGGATCGCCGCGATCGGCGATTTGTCCGAGGCCGCCGGCCCCAGGGTCGAGGCATCCGGGAAGGTGCTCGCGCCCGGGTTCATCGACATCCACACCCATTCCGACTTCTCCATCCTGTTCACGCGCGGAATGGAGTCTTCCCTGGCCCAAGGAGTCACCGCCGAGGTCGTGGGCAATTGTGGGATTTCGATCGGCCTGGCGGATCGCGGCGACCTGTTCTCCCTGGAGCGCCGCGGGTTGGAGCGTGTGGGAGTCGCGCTCGACTGGAACGACTTGGGCGGTTTCCTGGACCGGGTCGAATCGGAGGGGACCGCGATCCACGTGGCGACTCTCGCCGGGCATGGGACCTTGCGCAAACGCGCGATGGGCGTGGCGGATCGCCCGCCCACGGCCGATGAACTGGCAACGATGTGCCGGGACCTCGGTCGGGCGCTCGATCAAGGCGCCATCGGTCTCTCGTCGGGACTCGAATACGTGCCGGGGATGTACGCCGATGTCGCCGAAATGACCGCACTGGCCAAGGTGGCGCGGGAAGCGCGCGGATTCTACGCAACCCACCTGCGCGACGAAGGCGATGGATTGGTGGAGTCCGTGGGAGAGGCGATCGCGGTCGCCGAGGGAGCCGGCCTTCCGCTGCAACTCTCGCACCACAAGGCGGAACGCCGTGCCAACTGGGGCAAGGTCGCGCGAACCCTCGAGATGGTGCGGCAAGCTCGGGAACGGGGACTCGATATCTCGTTGGATCAATACCCGTACACGGCCTACCAGACCGCGTTGTCGACCATCTCGCTCCCCCATTGGGCGGTCGGGGGAACGCCCGCCCTCATGGCGGAACGACTCCGCGATCCGGAAGGACGCGCCGCGATCCGCGCGGCGATGCCCGACACCGATTGGTCCGCGGTGGTGATGGCCTCGTGTCCTCCGATGCCCGCCGCGACCGGAACCAGCGTGGAGGCGCTCGCACGCGATGCCGGGATCGATCCCCGCGACTGGGTCCTCGATTTGCTCGCGCGTGGCGAAGGGTGGATCAGCGCCGTGCACCACGCGATGTCCGAGGCCGACGTGGAAACCGTGTTGTCCGATCCGTACGTGATGATCGGTTCCGATTCCGTGACCGCATCGCTCCGGGGCCCCGCCGCCCAGGACCGTCCCCATCCCCGCACCTTCGGTACCTTCGCGAGGGTGCTGGGCCGCTACGTGCGGCAGCGCGGGGTCCTGCCGCTTGGAGAGGCCATCCGGCGAATGACATCGCTCCCGGCCGATCGTTTGGGATGGGGCGATCGAGGCAGGATCCGCGTGGGAAACGTTGCGGATTTGGTGCTCTTGGACCCGGAGACGGTGGAGGATGCGGCCTCGTTCCTCGACCCGACCCTGCCGGCCCGTGGAATCGCCGCGGTATGGGTGGCTGGCACGCTCGCCTGGGATGGCGACCACGCCACCGGGTCTCGGACGGGTCGGGTGTTACGCGCCGGGAACCGGCGCAGTCAGGCTTGACTCCGCCGCCGCGATGAGTTCGC
>JBJTRZ010000641.1:0-1748 GCA_046076415.1 Armatimonadota bacterium | reverse complement strand
GGAGGGGGGGGGGTGTAGCGAACGCGATGCGCACGCGGATTACCCGCCAACGCGAAGATCAGGAGGGGCCGCAGCGAGTCGGTCGCGCGCCGCGGAGACGGAGTTTCGACCGAGAGGGAGAGGCGCAAGGCGGTACGCAGCAGTTCGCGCCCGGCCGCACCCCCGCGCTCGCGCAACCGCACCGTTGCAGCCGAACCCTCGTCGCGCAACCAGCGTCGTACCGAATCCTCGTCGATGCCGGCAGGACGTTGCACCACCAACCGCTCGGGGAGAATCGCGACCGAGCGCTCCGCCTCGGGCCGCGCCTGCATCAACCAGCGCCGGAAGAATGCCGAGACCGCCTCGCGCGACGGAAGATTGTAATTGTGCTGGTAGTTGAATTGCACCCATTGGAGCTTCGACGACGCGGCGAACAGTTCGTAGACCTTGCGGATGGTCGGCCCTTCCTCGCGGGGTAGGTTTCGGGTCCAGTCGCCGGTGCACGAAACCAAAAGCTGGGGCCTCGGAGCAAAGAGGGCCGCGATTTCGACGTTGTCGGTGCCCACTCGGAGTCCCGGGCCGTTCTCGCAGATGCATCCTCCCTGCATGATCGCGGAAACCATGTTGACCGGAACCGAAACCTGGATTCGATCGTCGATCGCCGCCAACAGAAACACCTGGGTTGCCCCACCCGACGCGCCGGTCGCTCCGATACGATTGGCGTCGACATCCTTGCGCTCCGCCAGGTAATCAACGGCGCGCACGGAATTCCATGTCTGCAAGCCCAGTTCGCTGATGCCCCACGCCCAAGATTCGAGATCGGTCCCGAAGTGCCGGTGGCGTACCTGGTCGGTCTCGTTGTAGCCGACCATGTCGTAGGCGAAAACCAGGAAACCTTGCCGAGCGAGGTTGGCGGCGAGGCTGACCAGATCGGCCTTTCCGGGAGCGGGAGCCGCGGGCGCCGGTGCCGCCTCGCGCACATCCGGTTCACGTTCCTTTCGGCCGTGGGTCCAGTGGCCGTGCGGATTCACGATGGCAGGGAACGGGCCACCCCCTACCGGACGGTACACGGTGCCGCAAAGCCAAAATCCCGGCACCGTTTGGATCGCGACATTCTCGACCACGATGCCATCCTGTTCGAATGTGGACGTCGTGCGTGGCTGAAGCGGGTGGCGCGTGGGCATCGGCAGCAGGCCGGTGGCCAGCAGCACCCGTTCGCGCAGTTCCTTGGCTCGTTCCTCCCATTGCCTTCGGGTGGCGGGGGGATCGAAGAGGTGCTTGGTGTCGAGATTGCGCGGGGGAATCATCGGAAACTCTCCTTCAGGCAACGCAGGCTTTCGCGGGCAATGGTGGCGGGATCGGGCGTGTAATCGAAGACCTCGACCGACACGACCCCGTCGTAGCCGGACTGGCGCAAGGCCGCGGCGATGGCACGGAAATCGGTTTCCCCAAACCCGGGTCCCCGTCGATTCGCGTCGTTGGCATGCACGTGCACGACCGAACCACCGTACCGAGCACAGAGCACCGCGGGGCCTTCGGCCTCCGAGCACATGCTTTTGACATCGAGCATCGGGCGAATGCGCGGATGACCCACGGCCTCGACCAAGGCCATCGCTTCCGCCTGGGTCGTCAGGAAATCCGCCTCGGGCGGAGGCAACGCCTCGGGGCACAACACCGCGCCGGCCGCGTCGAGATCCGCGCCGAGCGCGGACAGGGTTTCCACCGTCCGCGCCCACGCGCCTTCGCGATCACCCGCTTCGAGGCGACGT
>JBJTRZ010000640.1:0-3208 GCA_046076415.1 Armatimonadota bacterium | reverse complement strand
TTTTCATGCCGTGCAGTTCGGGATGCGTGGCGCGCGCACCTGCCCGGTCGGCGGAGTTGCGCCCGCTGGCGGAGCCCTTTCCATCGTCCCGCTCCGCGGAGCCCCTCGGTTGCGCCCCACCCCTTCGATACACTGCCCCATGCACTGGTTGCTGGAGTATCAGGTGGTGCCGGATTACGCGGAGCGGCGCGTTCCGCACCGCGCCGAGCACCTTCGACTCGCTTGGGAGGCGGCGGCCCGGGGAGAGCTCATCCTCGGCGGGGCCGTCGAGGATCCGCTCGATCGTGCCTTGCTCGTGTTCCGGGGCGAGGGTCCCGGGGTTGCGGAAGCGTTTGCCGCCGCCGACCCGTACGTGCGCCATGGCCTCGTGCGCGCTTGGACCGTGCGCGCATGGCGCACCGTCGCCGGAGCCCTCGCGGAAACCCCGGTCGCTCCTCCGGCGCTTCCGGTTCCCCCCACGCCGACCGGCACCCGGATCGGACATGTTCACCTGAAAGTGGCGGATCTGGACCGGGCCGAACGATTCTGGAGCGACGTGCTGGGTTTCACGGTGCGGCAACGCTACGGATCGCAGGCCCTCTTCCTCGCCGCCGACGGCTATCACCACCATGTCGGCCTCAACACGTGGGAAAGTGCCGGCGGATCGCCACCGGCTCCAGGCACCACCGGCATTTTCCATGTGGCGTTCCTCTACCCAAGCCGCGCCGCGCTCGCGGCCGTGGTGCGATCCGTGATCGCGCACGGATGGCCCATCGACGGTGCGGCGGACCATGGGGTCTCCGAGGCGGTGTACCTGCGCGACCCGGATGGCAACGGAATCGAGCTGGCCGTGGATCGCACCGGCGACGTTTGGCCGGTGGATGTCGACGGCAATCTCGCGATGTTCACTCGCCCGCTCGACCTCGCCGCGCTGCTCGCGGAAGCCCCACGATGTCGTTCCTGTCCGATCTGATCGATTGGGTGGACTGGGCGGACCACATCGTGAACGCGATCCGCGCGTGGCGCTTCTGGGTGTGCGCCGCGGCGGGCGGCCTGCTGGCGTTCGCCGCCTGGTCCCTGCTCCCCGAATCGGCACGGTGGCCGGTGGCGATTCCGCTGGCGGTTGCCGGAGTCGTCGCCGGCGCCGTCTGGCATTGGAGCCACTGGCGGAAAACCTGACCTCCGCCCCCACGCACCGGTGCTTCGGTGTATCCTGTGACGGTCGAATTATGGAAACGCCCGAGTACGAGTACCACGGCCTGATGGCCGAATCGTGGGATGTGTTGCGCGGCGACACGTCGGGCTGGGACGACCGGCCGTTCTATCTCGCCGAGATTCGACGATTCGGCGAACCCGTCCTCGACGTCGGCTGCGGCACCGGCCGCCTGCTGGTGGATTACGCGCGGCAGGGCATCGACATCGATGGTGTCGACGACTCCCCGGAAATGCTGGTGCGATGCCGCGACAAAGGCGAGGCCGTGGGAATAGGCGGCGAGCTGCACGTGCAAAAGCTCGAGGCGCTCGATCTTCCGCGGCGCTATCGGACCATTCTGGTTCCGTCCAGCACCCTGCAGCTCGTTGTGGATGCCGATCAGGCCAAGGAAGCCGTTCGGCGCCTCCACGCGCACCTGCTCCCCGGCGGCGCGGTGCTCGCGTCGTTCATGACCCTCTGGTACGAGGGAAAAGTCGTCGAGGAAGCTTGGGAGACATCGGCCAGCGATGCGCACGGGGTGCTGTACCGTCGCGTCTCGGTCAGTCGGATCGACCCGGTGTCGCGCATCGAGCACACCGAAGACCGTTACGAGAAGATCCGCGACGGCGAAGTGGTGGCATCGGCGGTGCACAAACGCTCCCCCGCCACCCGATCCTATACGCAGGCACAGGCGCGCACCCTCTTCGAATCCGCCGGGTTCTCGTCGGTGGAAATCCTCCGCGGATTCACGGGCGAGCCCGCCGGCCCCGACGACCGCCTCTTCACGGTCCGGGCGATTCGTTCCGCGGACACCGGCGACGCGCCGAGCGGCTCCGCGTCGGAACCGCTCCCGAGCGGTGCTCCCGAAGCGCCGGTCTTCGCGCCGGTTGGTGGCCCGTTCGACCCCGTGCTATCCTGAACCGGCCCGGATTCCACCGGGCGCAGGAGCAGATATGAGCGCGATGCGTTACGGCAACATCCCCGGGATCGAAAAGCCCGTCTCCCGCTTGGTGCAGGGAATCATCCAAGTCGACCGCGACAACGAGGACCACGGCTTCGCCCAACTCGACGACGCGTTCGCTTCGGGCATCAACTGCGTCGACACGGCCTACATCTACGGAAATTCCGACCAGTTCCTCGGCAAATGGATGCGTTCCCGCGGCAATCGGGACCAGGTGGTGGTGCTCGCCAAATGCGCCCACCACACGTACCGGAAACGCCTGACTCCCTACGACATCCAAACCGAACTCCACGACATCCTCGCCCGCATGGGCACCGACCATGTCGAACTCCTCGTACTGCACCGCGACGACCCCGAGTACCCGGTCGGCCCGATCATCGATGTGCTCAGCCAACTGGTTCGGGAAGGCAAGGTCGGCGCGTTCGGCGGATCCAACTGGTCGACCGCGCGCCTCCAGGAAGCCAACGATTACGCGCGCGCCGCCGGTCAGATTCCCTTCGCCTGCAGCTCGCCCAACTTCTCGCTCGCCGACCCGATCCGGGTGCCGTGGGATGGATGCGTGACGATTTCCGGAGACGCGCATGCCGCGGAGCGCGAATGGTACGTGCGCACCGGCATGCCCATCTTCTCGTGGTCGAGCATGGCGGGCGGTTTCTGGTCGGGCCGCTACACGCGCGAAGGTCTCGCCAACTACACGGAGGGGCAGGACGCGTTGGTGCGCGATTGCTATTGCAGCGATGCCAACTTCGAGCGGCTCGACCGGGCACGGACCCTCGGCGCCGCCAAGGGGCTCACGGTCGCCCAGATCGCACTCGCCTACATCCTCGGCGACCCGATGGACGTGTACGCGCTGGTCGGAGCGCAGACCCCGGAGGAAGTCGCCGCGAACGCGGCTGCGCTCGGAGCGTCGTTGACCCCCCAGGAACGCCTTTGGCTGGACCTGAAGGCCGATTCGCCCAGCTGACGCGCGGGCTCCCGAAAACGAACGGCCGGCGCGCATCGTGCGCGCCGGCCGTTTTCGTTTTGGAGATTCGGCGGGTTCAGGGACGTTGGGGACCGAACGCGGCGAGCGCCGC
>JBJTRZ010000639.1:0-1950 GCA_046076415.1 Armatimonadota bacterium | reverse complement strand
CCAACTCCCGACGCTTCCGTCCTCGGTGGAGATTCCCACGTGCGCCTCGTAGATACGTGGAGCGGGGGAAATCAGGGCGGGTACCGCGCTTGCGCCCATGCGCTCGGGCAAACGCACAACGCCATGCCAATCCCCTTCCGGCCCCGGCACCACCTGGCGAATCCAGGGAGATATCCGGTCGCGCGGTGGATCGTCCGATTCCACATGGACCTTGACCCGGTCTCCCTCGCGCAACCGCCCGGGCGCCATTTCAATGAACCATTCCCCATCGCCGGCAGGTTGCAATGGGTCCGCACCACGATCCCAACCGTTGAATTCCCCGATCAGATGCAAGGAGTGCGCGCCCGGCGCCCATTCGCGATAGCCGATTCCCCCGGAGGGGAGCGTCTGAAAACCAAAACGCAAGTGGGCTCCCGAGCGTCGATTCAGCGCGGCTTCGCCCTTCGAAGCGCCTAGCCATTTCTCGTATCGCTCGAGGCGCCGCGCAACCTCCGACTCCCAAGGCGCCAGCCACGGGTCCCGCGCCGAGAACCCGGCCGCGACGCGTTGTCGTGCCGTCGGACCCTCGTCCCGCGTCGGGCGTTTCAGGGAAGCTCCTCGACCACAATGCGATCATTGGTGTAGATGCAGATTGCCGCCGCGATCTTCAAGGACTCTTCGGCGACCTCCCGGGCCTGCAGCTGGGTATGGGCCACCAGCGCCATAGCCGCCGCGCGGGCATAATTCGCCCCGGAACCGATCGCCAGAATCGCATCGTCGGGCTCGACCACATTGCCGTCTCCCGCAAGCAGGAACAGATCGGCCGTATCGGCCACGATCATCAAGGCTTCGAGATGGCGCAGGACCCGGTCGGTGCGCCATAGGGTGGCAAAGGTGATGCAGGCGTCGCGCACCACGCCCTTGCACTCCACCAATTTCCGTTCGAAGACCTCGGTGAGGTTGCACGCGTCGGCGACCGAACCGGCGAATCCGACGAGCACGCGCCCGTCGCCGATACGCCGAACTTTTCGGGCGCCTCCCTTCAGGACGGTGTCGCCCATGGTCACTTGACCGTCGCCGGCCATGGCGGTTCGCCCATCGCGGCGTACCGCGACCACGGTGGTACCGATGATTTCCTGTCGCTCCATATCAATCGCGCACCGCGGCCGCGATGAGGGCTCCTTTGTCGACTATGCCGAAATAGCGTGCGATGACCTTGCGCGCGATCGGCGCGGCATGGCTTCCACCATGCAGGTGTTTCCCCCCCGCGTCGACCCACACCGCCACCGCCAGTGCGGGTTCCTGTCCACGTTTCGCGGCGTAGCAGACGAACCAGGCATGGGTGGGACTCCCCTTGCCCCTCGATTCGGCCGACCCCGATTTCCCGCGCACATCGATGCCCGGCAGCTGCGCCGCCCGCGACGTTCCGTTCGCCGCGTAGACGACCCCGCCCATCGCCTCCCGGAGCACATTCATCTGGCCGGTTCCCAAGCCCAAGGAATGGCGCTCACGCGGTCGGATGGTTCCACGGGATTCGGCGGTGCCCGGATGGTCGATGGATCTCACCACCGTGGGGGCGACGACGGTCCCGCCATTGGCCACGGCGGCCGCGGCGACAGCCAGTTGCAGGGGAGTCACGAGCATGCCTCCCTGACCGATGGCCATGTTGGCGCTGTCCCCGTGATACCAACCCGTGTACTCCTTGCCGAATCTCCGATAGATCGCTTCCTGGGTACGCGGACCATCCACGTTGCCGTCGTGCTCGCCGGGAAGATCGATTCCGGTGGGCTTGCCGAGACCGAAACGACCCGCCCATTTGGCCATCGATTCCTGCCCCACCCAAATGCCCAATTGGCCGAAATACGCGTTGCAACTTGCCGCAAACGCGGGATAGAGGCTGGTCCACCCGTGGGTGCCCGTGCATCCAAGCCGCGCTTTGCCCCGAAACTGCAACCCCCCGGTGCACTGCAC
>JBJTRZ010000638.1:0-1972 GCA_046076415.1 Armatimonadota bacterium | reverse complement strand
GGTGGAAGGCGTACACTGCCGCATGATCCCCCCGTCGCCGCCTCCGCTGCGCTGGAAGGCGGAGAGTTATTTTCAAACCCGTTTGACGGCCGGGGAAGGGATCGAACCTTTCCTCGGCATCCGCCGTTTTCGTGTGAACGTGGCTGGAGAATCGGCCCGGGAGCACGTTTTCGTGCAATTTTTCTACAAGAACGGGTTCCACCAGTCCAACGACGACCACGTGTGGTTGCACGATGTTTCCTGGCGTCGCCGCACCGATGGCGGCACGCTGACCCTCGGGCAATTTCGTCCCGCGTTCGGCCGGCAGCGGCTCACCGGCGACCGCGACCTTTTGCTGGTGGATCGCGCGCTCGCCTCCGATGCGTTCGTGCCCGCGGGCGGCATGTCGTCGTCGTTCGCCCGGGACGTGGGCGCGCAGTGGGAGACCCGGTTCGCACCGGGCTGGACCGGATTCGCAGGGGTGTTCCGCGGCAACGGATCCGTGTTGCAGGGGCGTGTCGGGCACGGTGGCCCGGTGATGGTGGCGCGCGCGCTGCGCAGGTTCGGCACCGACAAACGTTTCCTGGAATGGGGCGGGGCGGTGGCCACGCGCGACAACCGCGGCCGCGATTTCTCCAGGGCATTTCCAGGCCTCTCCGACTTCCACGGGCGGGACACTCGGTTTTCCGCCGAGGTGGGTTTCCGATCGGGGGCTTGGCGCGGAGGCGCGGAGTGGCTTGCGGCCCGCTTCGATGGCGAGGGTGGATCGCCGGACCGGCGCGCGCAGGGTGGGTATGTCGAAGCGGCGCGCGGGCTGGGTCCCGGATTGGAGGCCGTTGGGATGGTCCAATTCCACGATCCCGACCGGCGCGTGGTGGACCGCAACGACCTGCGCGGGGTGTCGCTCGGGGTGAACTGGACCCCGCCGGGCACGCGCGACCGCTGGCAAATCGACTATGTGGTGCGGCGCGAGCGGGCGAATCCGGTGGCGAACGATGCGGTGCAGGTGCAATATCAACGCTTCCTTACGCATTGAAACGGTGAATCGGAACCGAAGGCCGCTATGAAATTCGAGCAGTTGGTGGATCAGCACAAGGACGCCGTCTACCGTCAGATGGTGCGCATGTGCGGCAACCGCGACGACGCCGAGGACGTGTTGGCGGAATCGCTGCTCAAGGCCTGGCGGTCGATGGACTCGCTGGGCGACGAGGCGGATTTCCGTGCTTGGCTGGCGATCATCGCACGGCGTACCTGCGGCCGGATGCGTCGCCGGGAGGCGATGGGCGACGTGGTGCGACTCGCCGAGCTGGCGGATCGGGGGTTCGAGCCCCGGGACGACGCACCGGCTCCGGACGAGGCGGCGATCGAGGCGCAGACCAAGCGGTGCCTGATGGCCGTGATCGACGCGTTGCCGGCGACGGTCCGGGCGGTCTATGAAGCGCGGGATGTGGAGGGGCTGACCGCGGAGGAAACGGCGGGTCGGCTTGGGATCACGGTCGCGGCGGTGAAGTCGCGGCTCCACCGCGCGCGCGCGATGGTGCGTGCCGAGGCCGATCGGCTGCTCTCCGATTGGAACGCCTGATGCCGTTCAGCGGCGGGCAAGCCGCTTGAGGCGCCACCACGCCTGCCGACCCACTTTCCACGCGCCCCGGTAGTACTTGTCGTCGAGGCTGTCGCGCAGCGCCCGCTCCAGCCCGGGGTCTCCCCCGTAGCGGGCGAACAACGCAAGGTTCTCCGCGGCGAGATTGCGCGTGAGTTCGGAGTTGTACCAAGTGCGGGCCACACGACGTCGGCTGAGGGGACGGGCAAAAGTTGGGCAGCGGTCCATCGCGCCGAGGGCGGTGAGCGCGGTCATGGCGCGCAGGCACTTCATGCACGTGCCGCAGTTGTAGGCACCGCCGTGGTTGAGGTAGCACACGCGCAGGTGCCGCAACGCAACGTCGGAGTCGGCGATGCGCACCATTTTTTCGGCACGCGTCGATTCCGCGTGCCG
>JBJTRZ010000637.1:0-5723 GCA_046076415.1 Armatimonadota bacterium | reverse complement strand
GATCCACCGCCGGGAAGATGCCCTGCGCGGCGAGGTTGCGCTCGAGAACCGTGGTGGCGTCGAGGTGGGAGAACGCCGTGGCCGGAGCGGGGTCGGTGAGGTCGTCGGCGGGAACATAGATCGCCTGCACCGACGTGACGGAGCCGCGGCGCGTGGACGTGATGCGCTCCTGAAGCGCGCCCATCTCGCCGGCGAGGGTCGGCTGGTAACCCACCGCGGAAGGCATGCGGCCGAGCAGCGCCGACACTTCCGAACCCGCCTGGGTGAAGCGGAAGATGTTGTCGACGAAGAGGAGGACGTCCTGACCCTGCTCGTCGCGGAAATACTCGGCCATGGTGAGGCCGGAGAGGGCGACGCGCATGCGGGCTCCCGGCGGCTCGTTCATCTGGCCGAAGACCATGGCGGTCTTGTCGATGACGTGCGCCGTGGTGCCGTCGGGCTGCTTGAACTCGGCTTCCGACATTTCCAGCCAGAGGTCGTTGCCCTCGCGGGTGCGCTCGCCGACACCGGCGAACACGGAAACGCCGGAGTGCTGGACGGCGATGTTGCGGATGAGCTCCTGCATCGTGACCGTCTTGCCGACACCCGCTCCACCAAAGAGGCCGATCTTTCCACCCTTGAGGTACGGGCAGAGGAGGTCGATGACCTTGATGCCGGTTTCGAGCACTTCGGGCTTGGTGGCCAGATCCTCGAAGCCGGGAGCCGACCGGTGGATCGGGTTCTTCTTCGGGGCCGGGCAGGGGCCGCGCTCGTCGATCGGACGGCCGAGCAGATTGAAGACGCGTCCGAGGGTCTCGGGACCCACCGGGACCGAAATCGCCCCGCCGGTGTCGACCGCGTCGTCGCCGCGGACCAAGCCGTCGGTGGAGTCCATCGCGATGCAACGTACGACATCGTTGCCCAAGTGCTGCGCCACCTCGACCACCAGCGGGTCGCCACCGGAACGGACCGGAATCTCGATCGCGTTGAGAATGGTCGGAAGCTGGCCGGGTTCGAATTCGACGTCGACGACCGGACCTTGAACCTGAACGATCTTGCCTGTTGCCATGCTTTTTGGAATCCTGCGCCCGTCGGGGGGCGGCGTGGAGTATTGGAAAAACCGCAATACTTTACCGCAGCGGGACCCGCAGGTCAATCAGTATTGGCCGCGCACCAACGGTTCGGCCTTGCCCACCGCGAATGCCGCCAAACGTTCGTGCAAGTCCGGGTGCAGCCGCGCCAGCGACGACGTGCGCGCGTTGGCCACCGCTTGGTCGGGCCGCGACGCGCCGGGGATCGAAACGACCACCTCGGGAAAGTCGAGCACCCAGCGCTGCGCCATCTCCGCCATGCTCCACCCTTGCGGGACCAGCGGCCGCAGTTCTTCCACCAACCCGAGCGCCGCCTCGTACGGAACTCCGGCGAAGGTTTCCCCCACATGGAACGCCGCGCCGTCGCGGTTGTACCGCCGGTGATCGCCCTCGCCGAAAACGGTGTCCGGTCCGAACTTGCCCGCCAAGAGGCCCGAGGCGAGGGGCAAGCGCACGATCAAGGCAACCCCGCGGCGAGCCGCCTCCGGGAACAACACCTCCGCCGGTTTGGGGCGGAACAAGTTGAACAGGATTTGGAGCGACACCAGCCCCGGTTGCTCGAGGCAAAGCAACGCCTCCTCCATGCTCTCGACGCTGGCGCCGAAGCGCCGGATGCGCCCCTCCCCACGCAAGGTCCGCAAGTGGTCGAAGACTTCGCCCGACCGCAAAACGTCGGTGGGGATGCAGTGCAACTGGACCAAATCCAGCACCTCCACGCCAAGCCGCCGCCGGGACGCGTCGATCTGCTCGCGCAGGGTCTCGAGGGTGAAGTTTCCCGGCCACCCCGGAGGGGAAAACCGCCCCTGCTTGGTGGCCACGAAAACGCCGTCCGGTTTGTCCTCGCGCAGCCACCGCCCGATCAACGACTCCGAACGTCCCGCGCCGTACACGTCGGCGGTGTCGAAAAACGTGGTGCCTGCCTCGTGCGCCGCCCGCAGGATCGCCAGCGCCGCGTCGTCGGATACCGCGCCCCAGTCGCCGCCGAGTTGCCAGCAACCCAGGCCCACCTCGCCCACGGGAATCCCATCGAAAAGTCGGTAATGCATGGACGTCATCCTACCGAATGCGCCGCCGGTGTCGCGGTGGAATCGCGGGAACGGCACCGCACTACAAACAATCCCCCCGACAGGTCAGGGCCGATGGCGCTCCCAGAAGTTGCGCAATTGACGTAGCCCGCGGCAGACGCGATCGACCGGACGATCCTCGTTGGCCAGGGCCGACCAACGGGCGCTGGACAAGTCGAGCATCTCGGATCGCGTCGTGCGGCCCACCCCCATGTCCCAGTCGGCGAAGCACCGTTTGGGAATCAGGTTGTCCAAGACGATGGTGAAGTCGACGATGCGTCGGCTCGCGCGGATACGATCCAGGGCTGCGGAAACACCCTCGGCCGGACCCTCCAGGTTCTGCATGACCTCGCCGTCGCAGACGAGCAAAACTCCGGTCACTCCGTGCGCGCGATTGTATTCCCGTGCGTCGACGAGCAGCTCCTCCAATTCGGCGTCGCCAAGCGGCTCCCGAGTTCGGGCCAGATAAACCACCGTGCGGAAGGATTGATCGTTCATGCCAACAAGCAGGGGTACGTTTTCCCGCCGGCGATGGGTTCCACATCGACGGGAATCCCCGGCCGCCGCACGGACGCGGCGGCCGGGGCGGGATTCAGTCGGCCGAACCGTCGTCGACGGTCGCGATGCCCGCGGCCTTGAGCTTTTCATTGAGCGCACCGAGACCGCGCAGCAGTCGGTCCGCCGCCCGGCGCGCATCGCGGGCCTCGCGCTCGATCACCACGGCCTCCGCCTTGCGGGTCGCCGACACGGGTTCGGTGATCCCCTCGAGCAACTGGGCCGCCGCGCTCGCGCGACCCGTGATCGTGGACGCCATCATCGACTGGATCGCCGAAAAATCCGGTACGTCGCCGGGTTGGCCGGCCGGCCGGCGGGCAGGTACCGGCGCCACCTTGGCGAGCAGCGTCTCGACGCTCTTTCGCAGCGCCTCGACCTCGCCCTTGAGCGCTCCGGTGGCCTTCTCCTCGGCGGTCGTCAAGCCGCGGCGCGCGGACTCCAGCCGTGGCCGCACGGCGCTGGCGGTTTCCCATGCCCCGGCGAGCCTCCGCTGGGTATCGAACAGGTCCTTGCGGTCGCGATCCGCGAGGGCGATGCGCGGGTCGTCCGCCACCGACAACGCGGCCGTCGCCAGGGCGTCTCCGGCCACGACCCGAACCTCGTAGGTGCCGGGGAGGACACGGGTTCCCCGGATTCCTCCGAACCCGCCGCCCGGACCCCCGCCTTGCGGACGACCCCCGCCTTGTCCGCGGCCCGGCGTCGCGGCCGATGCACCCCGGCCGGCACCGCGCGCCCCCGTTTGGCCACCCCTCCCGGCGTCCGGTGCGGTCGTCCCGCCGCCACCCGAGGCAACCGTGGGCGCCGGCCATCGCAAGTCCCACGACACGGTGTTCCATCCCGCCGACGTCCGTGCGCCGGCGAGGGTGCGCACCAGTTGCTTGCCCGATGCGTCCCGGATCTCGATTTGAACCCCTCCCTCCTCGACATCCTTGGGGAGGAAGTAGCGCAAGGTGGCGCCGCTGCTGGACGGGTTTGGCGCGATGTAGAACTTGTCGCCGGTGGTGGCCTTACGGCTGCCGAGGCGCCAGTGCACGGCCGGTTTCGGCGGCGCGATCGACACCGGTCCCGTCGCCGTTCCCCGCGCGACCGCCTCCAGCGCACCGATGTCGTCGAGGATGTAGAACCCCCGGGCGTGGGTCGCCAGGATCAAATCATGGTCGCGCGGATGGATCTGCAGGTCGTCGATGGGCACCGTCGGGAGCGGTGCGCCGAAGCGCTGCCAGCGGGCCCCGCGATCGACGCTCACCCAGAGGCCGCGCTCGGTGCCCACGAAGAGCAGGTTCTCCGCCCGCGGGTGCTCGCGGATGACGCTCGCCGTGTGGAATTCGGGGATGCCGGCGGCGATCGAGCGCCAGGTCTGGCCGAAGTCCTCGGTCACGAACACATAGGGTTTGAAGTCGTTGCTCCGGTGGCCGTCGAGGGTCACATAGCATCGACCGGCCGCGAATTTCGACGGCACCACCCGGGAAACATAGGTGCGGGGAGGCACGCCCGGCAGGCGATCCGTCAAATTGGTCCAGGTTTTTCCGTCGTCCTGCGACACCTGCAACGCCCCGTCGTCGACTCCCACCCAAAGCACTCCAGCCTTGGCGGGCGACTCGGCCACCGCCACGATCTCGCTGTAACCGTCCTCGCCGTCGAACGCGGACAGGGTCTCCTTGGTGATGGGCTTGCCCATCACCGGCACCTTGGTCCGGTCGATCTTCTGCGTCAAATCGTCGGTGCGCCGCCACGTGTCGCCGCGGTCGTTCGAAATGAAGAGGCGGTTGGCCCCGAGGAGGATTTTGCGCGGGTCGTGCGGGGAAATCTCGAAGGGGGTGTTCCAGTCCCATCGGTAGGTTTCACCCTGCGGGGCACGCGGGCGAATCGACTTGCTCTCCCCGGTGACCGGATCGATGCGCCGCACCGCGCCGTTTTGGCTCTCGGTGTAGACGATGCGCGGGTTGGTGGGATCGATGCGCGCATGGAACCCGTCGCCACCCCCGACATTGATCCATTCGTCGTTGGTCACCCCGCGGCCGAAATCGAGGGTTCGGCTGGGAGCGCCCCACGTACCGTTGTCCTGCAGGCCCCCGTACACCCAATACGGGTTCTGGAAGTCGTAGTACACCTCGTAGGGCTGGGCGAGCGGGAACGTGTTCATGAAATCCCAGTTGCGGCCGTAGTCCCAGGACACCTGGATCCCGCCGTCGCAGCCGAGCACCACATGCCGGGAATCCTTCGGGTCGATCCAGAGCGCGTGCCCGTCGGCGTGGACCTTCGACGACGCCACGCCGTCCTCGCCCCGGAACGTTTTTCCACCGTCCTTGCTGATGTAGGGGGAAACACCGAGCACCCAGATCTTCTGGTCGTCGTTGGGGTCGATGCGCACTTGGCTGAAATACATCGGCCGCGGGTTGGTTCCGCTCATCCGCTCCCAGGAAACCCCGCCATCGTTGGAACGGTACAGCCCGCCATTGCCGGTGGGCGACTGGGTGGACCCCCCGTTTTCGGATTCGACCAGCGCGTAGAGCACCTTGCCGTCCTTGCGGTAGATGTCGAGTCCGATCCGGCCAAGGTCCTTTTCGGGGAGGCCTTTGGTGGAACGCACCCAAGTCTTTCCCCCATCGCGGCTCACGTGGATGCCGCTGCCGGGCCCGCCGCCCGCGATTCCGAACGGCGTCCGCCGACGCTGGTAGGTCGCCGCCACCAAGTGTTCGGGGTCCGCCGGATCGATCACGATGTCGGTCGCTCCGGTGTCGACATCGATGTGGAGCGACTTTTCCCAGGTTTGGCCCCCGTCGACCGTCTTGTACACGCCGCGATCCTCGCTCGGCCCCCAGAGCCGGCCGCCGGCCGCCACCCACGCGATGTCCGGGTTGGTCGGATGCACCACCACGCGTCCGATGTGGTGCGTGTCGGCGAGGCCGAGATGCTTCCACGTCTTCCCCGCGTCGGTGGAGCGGTACACGCCGTTGCCCCACGAAGAGCTCTGCCGGTTGTTGGACTCGCCCGTGCCCACCCAGACGATATTCGGGTTCGACGGCGCGATGGC
>JBJTRZ010000636.1:0-28652 GCA_046076415.1 Armatimonadota bacterium | reverse complement strand
CGCACCGCCTCGTCGCCGGGATCCGCCAGCGGCCCCGGTGCCCCCGCGGATTCGCGCGCCCGCACTTCCTTGTCGACCGCCACGAACCAGGCGCCATACCGCGCCGCCACGTCGTCCATCGATTTCGGAACCGTCGCGAATCGGGAGCGGAGCGTCGCGGGCCACGCCGCACCGGGGCGAACCGCCGCCGCGCGCGCGGCGAAGTCGGTCGGAGGCAGCGCGGCGTACGTGGCCCAGGCGCCGAGCACCGGATGGTCCGGGCGCGCGTGGTGGTCGAGCCATTCCTTCCAGTGCCGCACCAGCGCCGGGTTCACGTCCTCGTCGGCGAGGATCACGTAAAAGTCGTTTCCGGGCAATTCCGCCACGTGGGGAACCGCCGCGAGATACCGGTCGGCCTGGCGACGCATGCGGTCGCGCGCCTCGCGCCGGGCGGCCTGGAACGCGTCGGAAAGCGCTGCGGTGCGTTTGCGCAGTTCCACCGCGTGCGCCGAATCCGGAGCCGGACGAGGACCTCCGATCGGAACGAAGCGCTCGGTCGAGGACGCCAGCACTTGGTAGAGCGCGTAATAGTCGGTGGTGGGGATCGGATCGAACTTGTGGTCGTGGCAGCGCGCGCAGGCCACGGTGAGCCCCATCGTCGTGCGGGCGAGCACGTCGATACGGTCGTCCAACACATCCGGCACGTTGTTGACGAAACGACGTCCCACCGTGAAAAACCCGAGCGCCGCCAGATCGCGGTCCTCGGCGCGGGGCATCCGATCCGCCGCGATCTGCAGCATCAGGAAACGGTCGTAGGGAACATCGCGATCGAACGCGTCGACCACCCAGTCGCGAAACGTCCACGCGAACGGATAGCGCGGTTCCCCCGTGTAGATGTAGCCCTTCGTGTCGGCGTAGCGCACCAGATCCAACCAGTGGCGCGCCTGCCGTTCGGCGTACGCGGGCGAGGCGAGCAAACGATCCACGACGCGCTCGAACGCGTTGGGAGCTGCGTCCGCCAAAAAGTCGTCGACCTCCCCGCGGGTCGGGATCAGGCCGGTCAATTCCCAGGTGGCCCGCCGAATCAGGGTCCGCCGATCAGCCTCGGGCGCGGGCGAAAGTCCGGCCCGGCGCTGACCTTCGCGCACGAACGCATCGATGGGATTGTCGTTCCAGCGACGATCCGGGTCGCGCGGCGGAAGCGGTCGGGCGACGGGCAGCAATGCCCAGTGGGTTTGCCCGGATTTGGGTCGAGCCACCGCCGAAGGCCAAGGCGCCCCGGCGGATCCCCAGGCACCCAGCGCGTCGACCCGTTCGGGCGAAAGCTTTCCCGTGGGCGGCATCGCGACCGCCCCCTCGCCCCGCACCGCCTGCGCGATGCGCGGCCCCCATTTGGCTCCCGGAGCACGGTCGAGGCGGAGGCCCGCTTCGGCCCGCGCGGGCCCATGGCAGGAAACGCACTGGGAAAGCAGCACCGGGCGGACGGACGATTCGAAGCGGTCCTCGGCGAACCGCGCCGGGCGTTCGACGGCCGGCGGCGGGGCCGGAACCGCCGCGCCGCACGCCAGCGCGAACGCCGCCGCCAATCCCGTTGCCCCGGACCGTCGCATCCCCACGGCCACCCTCCTCAGTGCGGAATACCCGCGGTGAGATTCTCGGGTTCCCCGTGAGTCACCAGAATGTCGTCCTCGATACGGAAACCGCCCGGAGTCATCCACGCGTCCACACGGTCCCAAGCCACCTGCCCCGCATACCGTGCCCGGAGGTCCGGGTCGCGGAGCAACGTGGGAATGCAATAGATTCCCGGCTCGACCGTGGCCACGTAGCCCGGCTCGAGGATCAGGTCGCACCGTGGCGTGGTGCCGCAGCAGCGCCGTTTCACCGGCCGCCCCGGCCCGGTTCCGCTGGCATCCCGTACACCCAGCCCCACCAAGTGCCCGACCCCGTGCGGGAAGAACAAGGCGATCGCCTCGGTTTCGAGCGCTTCGTCGGCACCGCAGCGCAGCAGGCCGAACCCGCGCAGCCCCTCCGCGATGCCCCGCGCCGCCAGCCGATGGATGTCGTGCCATTCCACTCCAGGGCGGCACGCCATGCAGGCGGCGGTCTCCACCGCGGAGAGCAGGTCGAAACAGTCCTTTTGCAGCGCCGTGAATCCGCCCGGTCCCGGCCAAGTGCGGGTCACATCGGCGGTGTACCCCTCCACCTCGGCGCCCGCGTCGACCAGCACCTGATCCCCGGCGGCGAGCGCTCGGCCACCGGGCGCGGCATGGAAAATCGCCGACGTCGGACCGAAACCCACAATGGTGTCGTAGCCCATCGTTTCGCCACCCGCTCGGAAACTCGCCGACTCGAGCGCGATCTGCACGGCGCGCTCGGTGACTCCCTCCGCCAGCAGCGCGCGGGCCTCGGCGAATCCAACGGCCGTGGCGGCCACCGCACGGCGCAACAACACCAACTCGTCCGCGTCCTTGGGGCGACGGGCATGCAGGAACGCGCGTTCGAGCGCATCCGCCCGCGCATCCTCGGGAGCATCGTGGCCGCATCCGAGCCGATGGACGGTGCGGCCGGCGCGCGCGGCCAGCCAACCCTCGTACTCCCCGATGTCGCGACCGCGTCCCAGCGGCAAACGTCCCTCCCACACCGCGTCCATCGGCGTGGGCGTCGGCAGGAACTCCGTCCACCCGTCGGAGGGATCGAACGCGAGCATTCCGCCCGCCTCGGTCAACCCCGTGAGCCAGCGGAAATGGGGATGGACCCGATACGGCAGGCATTGGTCCTGACCTCCGGGCCGCGGAATCGGCGTGCCGGCGGCGACCACGACGGCCTCGTCCGCCTCCAATTTCCATTCCGCCGCGAGACGGGTCCGGCGTGCGTCGAGGGTCGCCGAATCCACGGGCCAGGATCGGGTCATGCCACCGCCTCCAGAGGCCCCACGGCCGCCTCCCATGCGGCGATCAACCGGTCCTCGTAACCCCCGTCGGCCTCGGCGGGCTTGGTCGACCCTTGGGCATCCATCCAGGCCACCGTGCGCGCCGCACCGTCCTTCCACGAGATCGTTTGACCGGCCCAGCCGAGGGCACGCAGCTTCGACGTGTCGAAAATGCTCGGCCACGCGAAGATTTCGTTCATGCCTCCGCACCAATCCGGACGGGCGATGCGGCAAAGCACCTCGCGGGGAATGTGCACGGGTTCGAACGTTCCCCCCACCGCCTCGGCGACGATGCGATGGTAGTCGTCCCAAGTCACGTTTTCCGACCCGGTCACGTGGTACACCTCGCCGAACGCCTCGGGTCGACCCAGCACCGTGGCGAAACCCGCGGCCACGTCGTCGACATGGCACGACGCCCACAGGCCGACGCCGTCCCCGGGAACGATCAACTTGCGGCCCGCGCGCAACCGCGAGGGAAACGTGGTGAACGAATCCCAGGCACCGAAGGGACGGATCAGCACGCCTCCCTCGCCGTACGAGTGCGACGGTCGCAGGATGGTGGCCGGAAAATCATGGTCGCGGTGCTCCGCGAGCAACAGATCCTCGATCGCCCCCTTGTCCTTGCCGTAACCGCCGATCGAGTGGTGCGGCTCCGACTCGGGCGTCGGAATCGTCTCGGGGGTTCCACTGGTGACGCAGACCGTCGAGCAGTGCACGTAATGCCCGCAGCGGCCGCGCAGCGCCCTCAGCGCCGAGCGCGCGTCGTCGGGCGTGAACGAAATCATATCGATCACCACATCGAACGTTCGATCCGCGAAGGTGGCCTCGAACGCCGCCCGGTCCTTGCGATCGCCCACCAAAACCTCGACCCCGGCCGGGTCCCGATAGCGCACCGCACTGCGCCCGCGGTTGTAGCAGGTAACGTTCACGTTCCGGTCCCGCAGATGATCGACGATGGCGGTGGAGATCAACCCAGACCCGCCGATGATGCACACGTCCATGGCTCCACCGTTCGCCCTGCAAAAAAGAATCCCTCCGTGGGTTTGGAAACGCAGCCGCTGGGAAATATTAACGCCGTCGGACCACCGAGGGAATGGAACCCGACGACAGGACCCCACGGTTGGAAGAACCTATGACCACGACCCATGCCGCGACGCGCGTCAACCCCGCGCACCTCCCCCACGACAACGGTTCCCGCCCGGCCAAGCGTCCCCTCGGGGCCGTGCGACTCGCCATGATCACCGGTTGGACGCCCGGCGACAGTTTCGTCTGGGTCGGCCGGCTTCCCATACCCGTGTCCAAGCAGGCATGGCGCGAAATCGGCCGTCGCCTTATGCGCCGCGAAACCGACTGAACTCCGCGGGGTAAACTGGAGTGGCCGTCCTGGGCGGCGCGCCACCGACCCATGGTTCCCGCGGATTATCACAGCCACCACCACCGTTGCGGGCATGCCGTCGGCGAGATGTGCGAGTACGCGTTGGCGGCCGCGGCCGCAGGTATGCGTCGTTTCGGAGTTTCGGACCACGGGCCCGCGTGGTGGTTCGACACGGACCATGCCCAGCCCGCCACCCAAATGGCCGTGTCGGAATTTCCCCGTTACCTCGAGGACGCACGGTTGCTCGTCGAAGAGATGCGGCACACCATCCCGGTTTCGGTGGGGGTCGAGGCCGACTGGATTCCCGGCCGGTCGGATGAACTCGCGCGCTGGCTCGACCGCCCCGGCATCGACCATGTGCTGGGTTCGGTCCACTACAGCTTGGGATCCAGCATTTTCAAACGCGACCGCTGGCTGCGCGACGATCCCGAGCAGGTCTTCCGCGACTACTACGGGCAGGTCGCGGACGCCGCCCGCAGCGGACTGTTCGACATCCTCTCGCACCTGACGGCGGTGGAGGCCTATGCCCCCGTGCCGCCCGCAGCCCTCGCCGACGGCCTGTACCCGGCGGTCGCCGATGCGGTCGCGGAATCCGGTTGCATCGTCGAAATCAACACGTCCGGACTGCGCAAGCGTCCCGACCGCGACGAGCCGTTTCCGAATCGACGTATGCTGCGGTTGCTCGTGGAACGCGATGTTCCCCTGACGTTCGGGGCCGACAGCCACCGCCCCTCGGAAGTCGGATTCGGCGCCGCCCAGGTGGTGGAAATCCTACGCGAACTCGGCGTGGATCCGCAGCGCGATCTCACCGAAATCCGTGTGCGCCGCGGGCCCCTGCTCGCGTGGCGCCGCGGCGCCCGAACCCTGGACCAGCCATGAACCTCTCCTCGCTCCTCGATTTCTCCTGGATGTCCCAGCCCTCCGCATGGATCGGCCTCGCCACCCTCGTTTTGCTCGAGATCGTCCTTGGAATCGACAACATCGTCTTCGTCAGCATCCTCGCCGGCAAACTGCCCAAGGATCAGCAGGCGCGGGGACGCTCCACCGGCATGGTGTTGGCGGTGATCCCACGCATCCTGCTGCTGCTCGCCCTTCCCCTCGTGCTCGCGTTGGCGGAACCCGTCGTCCGACTTCCGTTCCGTGATCCCGACCCCCTCGCCAAGGCCGGAACCCTGGGCCTGTCGGTGCAGGATCTCATCGTGCTGATCGGGGGATGCTTCCTTATCGCCAAGGCCACCCACGAGATCCACCACAAACTCGAAGGAGCGGACCATCTCGAAACCAACCCCGCCGATCGCAAGGCGGGCGCCGGTGCGATCGGCGCCGTGATGGTGCAGATCATGGTGCTCAACATCGTGTTCTCGCTCGACTCGATCATCACCGCCGTCGGCATGATCCCCAAGGAGCAAATCCTGGTCATGGTGCTCGCGGTGCTGATCTCCACCGCGGTCATGTACTTCTCGGTGGGACCGGTGGCCGGCTTTGTCGAACGGCACCCAACGGTCAAGATGCTCGCCCTGGCCTTCCTGATCCTCATCGGAACCACGCTGGTCATCGAAGGGCTGCATTTCCACCTGCCCAAGGGCTACGTCTACTTCGCCATGGGCTTTTCCGTGTTCGTCGAAGTGCTCAACCTGCGGGCCACCAAGCGCTCCCACGGCAAACCCGTGCAACTGCACGAACCCAAGCTCTGACCCGCCGCGCCGCCCCCCGCGACACCCGGACTTGGCCGCCCGAAACGACCCCGCGGAGCACTCCGTCGGGCAAAAGTCACCGTGGTATACTGCGCGCGTCATGCCCCCCTCCTCACGCTCCGGCGAAGCCGCGTCCGGACCCGAGAAGACCGTCAAATACATCTTCGTCACCGGCGGGGTGGTCAGCTCCATCGGCAAGGGAATCACGTCCGCCGCCCTCGGCCGCCTCCTGCGCAACCGCGGTTTCCAGGTGGCGATGCAAAAGCTCGACCCCTACATCAATGTCGATGCGGGAACGATGAACCCCTACCAGCACGGCGAGTGCTTCGTCACCGACGATGGCGCCGAAACCGACCTCGATCTGGGACACTACGAGCGTTTCGTCGACGCCAACCTCTCCCGTGCCGCGAGCGTCACCACCGGCCTCGTCTACGGCGCGGTGATCCAGAAGGAACGGCGCGGCGATTACCTCGGCGGCACCGTTCAGGTCATTCCCCACGTCACCAACGAAATCAAGGACCGCATCGTCGCCTACGGACGCAGCACCGGCGCCGATATCGTCCTCGCGGAAGTGGGCGGCACGGTCGGCGACATCGAAGGACTTCCGTTCCTCGAGGCCATTCGGCAGATGAAGCGCGACGCCGGCCCGGGCAATGTCCTGTACGTGCACGTCACGCTCATCCCCACGGTCGGCCCATGGGATGAAATCAAGACCAAACCCACCCAGCACAGCGTCATGCGACTGCGGGAAGTGGGAATCGCGCCCGACGTGCTCGTATGCCGCACCAAGGCGTCGCTCTCCGCCGAACAGCGCGAGAAAATCGCCCTCTTCTGCGATGTCGAACCCGAAGCGGTGATCGAAGCGCTCGACGCGCCCACCATCTACCAGATCCCGATCACCTTCGAGCAGGAAGGCTTCGCCAATATGGTGGTCCGCCGCCTCGGCCTACCGGCCGGCGACGCGGATCTCGGCACCTGGAAAACCATTGTCGAACGCACGCTCCGGCCCTCGAAACAGGTCGACATCGCCGTGGTTGGCAAGTACACCGCCAACGGCGACGCCTACATTTCGATCGCCGAGGCCCTGCGCCACGCCGGTATCGCCCACGATTGCCGGGTCGATTTGCACTGGATCGACTCGGAGGAAATCGAGTCCGAAAGCGACGCCGCGGCACGGCTCGAGGGCCGCGATGCGCTGGTCGTCTGCCCGGGGTTCGGCGCGCGCGGCATCGAAGGCAAGATCCACGCGGTCAAAGTGGCGCGCGAATCCGGTCTTCCCTTCTTTGGTATCTGCCTTGGCATGCAGATGGCCGTGATCGAGTTCGCGCGCAATGTCTGCGGGCTTGGCGGCGCCAACACGACCGAAGTCGACGAAAACACGCCCCACCCCGTGATCGCGCTGATGCCCGACCAATACGGAGTCGCCGACAAGGGCGCCACCATGCGCCTCGGACTCTGGCCCTGCCGACTCGCCGATGGTTCGCTGGCGGAGCGCCTCTACGGCGAGCCCCTGATCCACGAGCGGCACCGGCATCGCTACGAGTTCAACAATGCCTACCGCGACCGGATCGGCGCGGGCGGACTGGTCTTCTCCGGCGTCAACCCCGAGAAGAACCTCGTCGAGATGGTCGAACTGCCGTCCCACCCGTTCTACGTCGCGGTCCAATTCCACCCCGAGTTCCGGTCGCGCCCCAACCGACCCCACCCGCTCTTCGCCGGCTTGGTCGAGGCGGCGATCTCCCGGCGCTCCGGGTCCTGAACGGATCCGCACCACAAAACAAACGCCCTCCGGATACCGGAGGGCGTTTCGTTCACCGAACCCGAAGCATCACATCCCCGGGGCGCGCATGCCGCCGAGCAATTGCTTCAGCGTTGCTTGCTGCTTGGGCGTGAGGACGGTGTTGATTTCCTTGGTGACCTTTTCCTGAAGCGGCTTGGTCTCCTTCATCGCCTTGTCCATCAGAGGCTTCATTTCCGCCTGCATCTTGCCCATGAGCTCCTGCTGCTTCTTCTGGCCGGCGGGGGAATTGTCCTTGGCCAGCGGCTGGGCAAGCGCCTGGTACTTCTTCTGAATGGCCAGGAACTGCGGTTGCCACTTCTTCTGCAGGGTCTCGATCTGCGGCTTGTACTTCTTCTGGATCGCGTCGATCTTCTTCTTTTGATCGGCCGACAAACCCAGCGGATCCTGCATCGGCGCACCGCCCGGAGCTCCCCCCAACGGCGGCTGCTGGGCGCGCACGCCCCCGATGACCGTCGTGGAGAGGGCGACGGCGGAGAAGAGGGCGGCGGCGAGCCGCGCGGACGTCTTGGTCATGGTCAATCCTGCCTTCCGTGACGTTTTCACGTCACGTTTGTCGAAAATCGGCGACAACGTGTTGCCTGAACTATATCACGCACCCATTGTCGGCCATCCTAAGGGCGTACCGAAGCGAGCGCCGCCGCCCGCACGCGGGCGTACCGGGCTCGCGAGGCCGCGTCGATCTCCGCCGCCTTGGCACGTTGCCCCGGCGTCAGCACCGCATCGACCTCCCTGCCGCGTTCCGCAACCAACGGGCGCATCTCCGCGACATAGCGCGCCTCGAGCTCCGAGAGCCGCTTGCGCAATGCCGCGACCTCGGGCAGGTACCGCGACGCCACGGCCGCGTAACGCGGACTGTAGCGGCGGTCGATGGCGACGATGCGACGCACTTGCCCCCGGCGCAGTCCCAAGGCGCGACGCATCTCCCCCGGTTCGCGGGGAAGCGGCGCCTGAGCGCGGACAGTGCCTGCCACCGTCGCCAGTGCGGCGACGAACAGCATCGGGGCGTGAATCGATCGCATCGTCGGGTTGATACCTGCGGTATCCTTTTTCGGGTTCCGATGTCCCCGCGCAGGAGGCCTCGGAGGACAAAACCCGGATTCCTGCCGGGTTCGCGTCCGTCCCGCGAACCATGACGCAAGGTTCGTACCGGAAAGGAACCGCCGATGCTCCGTGCGCTGATCCTCGTGCTCTGGCTGGCCGCCGCTGGGTGGTCCGCACCCCCGCGACTGCGGGCAACCCTGGCGCGCAACGGCGAAATCCTGGTTCGAGGAACCGTCGATCCCGCGCCGGTCCTCTCCGTCCGACCCGAAGTGCGCGTCGGTTCCGGCGCTCCCCAGCGCGCGGCCCCCGGAGACGACGCCGGCAAGGCACGCTTCCACGTCGGTTCGCCGCCGGTCCGGGTGGATCTGGACATCGCCGCCACGGTCGAGGCCGGTGCCGACAGCCGCATCCTGCGCCTGCGTTGCGCATTCGTTCCGGAAAAGGACCTGCCCGGGGGAGCCCCGTCCATCACGTTCTCGATTCCCGCCCGGGAATGGACCAAGGCCCGCATGTCCCGCGGCGAGGACGAGGCCTTCGTGTCCGCCGAGGGCGATCGCAAACCCCTCCTCGCCCTCGGTGCCGGAGACCTGCTCGTCACCCGGCAAGGCACCCAACTGCGCGTCGAACCCGGTGCCCAACCCCTGCGGGTCGACGACCGACGTCCCGACGGCGACGAAATCGACATCCGCGTGGGTCCGGCCGATGCGCCGGAGGGCATCTGGGCGGCCGGCAAACGCGAAACGTTCGAACTGGTGGTCGCCCTTCCCGGACCGGTCCGCCTATTCCGCGAGGAACCGCTTGTGCTCGCCGCAGGCGACGACTGGATTCCGCTGGACCCGCCCGCCAACATGCTCGCCGGAAGCGCACTGGATCTTTCCGCCGTGCTCAAGGAGCCGCCCGCGGGTTCGACCGGGCGCGTTGTGGTGCGCTCCGACGGACACCTCGGAACGGAAAAGGGGACCAAACCCCTGAGGCTCTGGGGGGTGAATCTCTCGGGAGCGGCCCTGGCCCCGGAAGCCCTCGCCGCCGAACTCCTCGCCGAACGGCTCGCGCGGATGGGCTATAACGCGGTGCGCTTCCAAGGACATGATGGGTCGCTGTTCGAAGGCGACGCGCTTGCGCGGCTCGACCAGTTTGCGTTCGAACTCAAGAAACGGGGCATTTGGCTCACCACCGACCTCTGGTTCGCACGTCCCGTTGCCGGATACGACCCGGAAACCTTCAAGGCGGCCGTCCTGCTGCGCGATTTCGCCTTCGAAACGTGGAAGGAACAGGCGCGCAAATTCCTCCTCCACGTCAATCCGCACACCGGAGTCGCGTGGAAGGACGAACCCGCCCTCGCCTATGTCGGCGTGATCGACAACCCCAACCTCCCGGAAATCCTGCCCAGGATCACCGGTCCGCTCCGCGGCGAACTCGAAGCCGCCTGGAACGCATGGCGGAAGGACCGATCGCTCCCCGTGCGCCCGTTGCCCCGGGAGGTCGGCGAAGACGTGGCGGGACGGGAATTTTCCGCGTTCGCCGCCACCCTTCACGCCAAGGCGTTCGCGCGGATGGAAACCTTCCTGCGCAAGGAAATCGGCACCAATCTGCTCCTCACCGACCTCAACGGTCCCGTCCACCGGGGGGCCTACACGTCGGCGCGCATGCCGCTCGATCTCGTGGACGCGCAGTTCGGTTGGGATCCTCCCGTTTTCCTCGATCAACCCGGTGGCCTGCCGTCGTCGGGTCGCGACAACGGCGACGGAACCCTCGCGCCACCGCGCGGCGGACCCCATGCCGTCGCCATGCGGCGCATCTACGGCAAACCTTTCGTTGTTTCGGCCCACCGCTACTTCGCTCCGAATCCGAGTCGTTTCGAAGGCCCGCTCGCCACCGCCGCGATGGCGTCGCTGCAGGACTGGGACGGCCTGTTTGCCCAGCGCTGGTCCACCGCCACCATCAACCCGGCCGCCCCTGCGATCCTCGATTTCGACAACGTTGCCGGAGACCCCGCCGTGCTCGCCGCCGAGCGACTCGCCGCGCTCCTCTACCGACGCCGCGATGCCCGGCCGGGCGTGCAGGGACTCACCGACCTGGTTTCGCGCGAAACGGTCCTCGAACGGTTCGACACCGCGCCCGGGCCCGGCTTCCCCGAACTCGCCTACGTCCTGCGCGTCGGCAGCCGCATCGTCGACAAGAACCGCCCCCTGCCCGAGGCCCGGCCCACCGAAGTTCGCCTTTCCGGCGCGGACGCGGCGGCGGGGATCGACAAGCTCCTCCAGGAGGGACGGCTCAACGAGGGCAACAAGACCAGCCTCGACGCCGACCTGCGCCATAGCGAAACCAATGAGATCTTCGTCGAAGGCACCATCGGCAGCCTGCGGGTGATCACCCCCCTCACCATCGGCGGCGTGGGACCCGAATCCGAAACCCTCAAATTCGGCAGGATGGTGGCGCAAATCGAGGATGCGGATGCGGCGGTCTGGGCGACTTCCCTCGACGGCAAGCCGGTACCCGAAAGCAATCGCCTCCTCGTGAGCCACATCACGGATGTCCAAAACACCGACACGCGCTTCCTGTCGTCGGAGCGCAAGGTGCTCGAACGTTGGGGAGGTGCGCCCCAACTCGCGCGCCGTGGCAAGGCGACCGTCCTGCTCGTTCGCACGGCCCCGGCCAGAGACGCGGAGTTGTGGCGGCTCGACGCGGCCGGACGGCGCCTCACCACCGTTCCCGTGGAGCGCGAAGGCAACAACCTGGCCTTCGTGCTCGAAACAAAAGGCCCCGACGGCAAGGCCACCCTCTGCTACGAACTCGTGGTGAAACCACCGGTCGCCGCCAGCCCCTCCGCGCGCAAACCCGCCGCCCGCCCCGCGCCGCGCCGGCGCTGACCACGACCCGCGGTAGAATGCGCCGGAGGTTTCCCATGGGTTTGCTCGACGGCAGGAAGGGACTGATCTACGGCGTTCGCAACGAACGTTCGATGGCCTGGGGGTGCGCGAAGAGCTGCGCCCGGGAAGGGGCTCGCCTGATCCTCACCTACCTCGGCGAACGCGAGGAAAAGGATGTGCGCGCGTTGGCGGCCAAACTGGGCGACTCCGTCGCGCTGGTCGCACCCTGCGACCTCACCGACGAAGCGCAGGTCGAAGCACTCCACGCGGCGATCGCCGACGCGGTCGGCACGCTCGACTTCATGGTCCACGGAGTCGCCTTCGCGAAGAAGGAAGAGCTCTCGGGACACTTTTCCGAAACCTCGCTCGATGGGTTCCGCCTGGCGCTCGACGTGTCGGCCTACACCATGGTCACCGCCTCCCGCGCCGCGGCGGCGCTGATGCCCGAAGGCGGGTCCATGGTCACCATGACCTACCTCGGAAGCGAACGTGTGGTGCCCAACTACAACATCATGGGCGTCGCCAAGGCCGCCCTCGAGGCGTCCGTGCGCTACCTCGCCAACGATCTCGGGCCGCGGGGTATCCGGGTGAACGCGGTCTCGCCGGGAATGACCCTGACGTCCTCCGCGCTCGGCATCTCCGGATTCCGCGATATGTACCGCCGGATCCCGGAAACAGCGCCGCTGCGCAAAGCCACCGATCCCGACGAAGTCGGCGACACCTGCGCGTTCCTCGTCTCCAATTGGAGCCGGGGCATCACGGGCGAAATCATCCACATCGATTCCGGCTGCCACATCCTCGGCCTCGATCTCGGGTCCTGACGCGGTCGTGCCGGGGCAGGCCCGCAAAAGCCGACCGCGACGGACACTCTCGAAAACCGCCCTCGAGCGATTGCTGGGCGCGCGCGGCCCGCTTGCCCAGCGACTTCCCGGTTTCGTTCCGAGGCCGCAGCAGATCGCGCTCGCCCAATCCGTCGGCGAAGCCCTCGACCGAGGTCGCCCCTGCCTCGCGGAAGCGGGTACCGGAGTAGGCAAGACCCTGGCCTATCTGGTGCCCCTCGTGCGATGGCTCGAAGGCAACGAAGCACGCGCCATCGTTTCCACCCACACCATCGGCCTGCAGTCGCAGTTGGTCGAGCGCGACATCCCCGCACTCCTGGGCGCATTGGAGTCGCCCATCGAGGCGGCGGTGCTCAAGGGGCGCCGCAATTACCTCTGCCTCCAGGAACTCGATATCTCCGCGGCGGAACCTTGGGCCGCGGCCGATCCTGTTTTCCAATCCATCAAGGCTTGGGCGGGACGCACCGAAACGGGTGACCACGCCGACCTGGACCGCGCGGTACCGTTCTGGACGGACATCGCCGCGAACGCGGATACCTGCCGGGGCCGCGAGTGCCGACACTACGACCGGTGCTTCTTCTACCGTGCGCGCCGCATCGCCGACGATGCGCGCCTCATCGTGGTCAACCACGCCTTGTTCTTCGCAGATCTTCGACTCAAAGCAGCCGCGCCCGGCGCCCCCGGACTGCTGCCCGCCTACGATGCCGTGGTGTTCGACGAAGCCCACCATGTGGAGGAAACCGCGTCCCGATCCTTCGGAACCGAATGGATTTCCGGCGGCGTCCCGCGACTGCTCGCTCGGTGCCGCCGCGTGGACGGCCTGGAACCCGGCCTGCTCGCCCTGATCGAAACCCAACATGCGCGGTTGGTGGCACCCATCCTCGCGCGGACCCAAGGGGAAAAGTTTCTCCGCGAAGTCCTCCGCAACCCCGCGGATCGCTCCGACTTCGCCGCCCTCCGGACCGAACTGCGGACCGCGCTCGATCGCCTCTCCCGCGACCTCGTACGTATCGCCGACTCCGCCGACGAGGCCGTCGCCAAGGATCGTGCCGCCGGACTCGCGCGCATCGCCACTCGCTCTTCGACCGAACTGGCGATGGCGGCGCCCGACGAGGACGACGATGACGCGTTCCACTGGGTGCAAGCGCGCACGCTGCGCAGCGGGAACCCGCAACTGACATTCACCCGCACGCCCTATTCCGTGGCCGAACCCATTGCCGGTCAGCTCCTCGACCGCATCCCCCGCTCGATCTTCGTCTCCGCCACCCTCGCCACCCTCGGCACCTTCGAAATCGCGCGCCGCCGGCTCGGAGTCGACGAGCGACAAATACGGACGGACCCGATCGAGTCGCTGCAAGGCTCGCCCTTCGACACGCGCCGCAACTGCCTGCTGTACGTCCCGCGACGACTCGGCCCACCGTCGCCCTCCGACGACTACGCCCGGAAGACCCTCGACGAAATTCATGCGCTGCTGCAGCTCTCCCGCGGACGCGCCTTCGTCCTGTTCACGTCCCACCGGATGCTCGCGCTCGCCCGCGACGCTTTTCGGGATGCGCTGCCGTGGAAACTCCATGTCCAAGGAGACCTGCCCCCGGCACGGCTCGTCGAAGCCTTCGCGGCGGATGGGAATGCGGTGCTGCTTGCCACGGGGGGGTTCTGGGAGGGGGTGGATGTTCCCGGCGAGGCCCTGTCGATGGTGATCATCGACAAACTCCCGTTCGCGATTCCCGACAGCCCTCCCCAGCGCGCCCGAGAGGAACGGCTCCGGCGCGAGGGGCGCGACCCGTTCGCGGAATGGTCCCTGCCCTCCACGTCGCTGCGCCTCAAACAGGGCTTCGGACGACTGCTGCGCACCACCACCGATCGTGGCGTGGTGGCCGTCCTGGACGCCCGTCTGTGGTCCCGGGATTACGGTCGCACGCTGCTCGACGATCTGCCCGATTGCCCGCGGACCGATTCGCGCGAGGACGTGGCGACATTTTTCAACGTTTGACAGCGAGCGCGCAAGCCAACCGGTTGGGGGAACCTTTCGGAATTCGCAAAAATACCGGAATGACGGAAGGAGAAGTTCCCGAAGGAAGGGAATATCGGGTCATTCCATTCCGAGACAGGAAAGGCGACGCCATGGGCCAGATGCCAATGGAGCGACAGCGCAACAGCTCGGTGCGAACACGGGGAGAGGCCGCTCCGCAGGCCGATTCCCGGGGCGACGATGCCCATTCGTACCTGACCCGCCTCACACGGGCCAGTCTCCTGACGCATCAGGAGGAAATTGATCTGGCCAATCGGACCCGCGGCGGCGGGGTCGACGGCGCACGAGCCAAGCACCGCTTGGTGGAATGCAACATGCGCCTCGTCGTGTCCATCGCCAAGGCCTACCGCGCCTCCGGCATCCCCATCGAAGACTTGGTTCAGGAAGGCGCCATCGGTTTGATGACCGCCGCCGAACGATTCGATCCCGATCGTGGATTTCGCTTCTCCACCTACGCCACCCAGTGGATCCGACAGGCCATCGGGCGCGCCGTCGACAACAAGGCCAAATCGATCCGGCTCCCGGCGCATGTCTCCGAATCCCTCCGCAAGGTCGACCGCGCCCGCACCGACCTCCGCCGCGAACTCGGCGAGGATCCCACCGTCGAACAACTCGCGGAACGCACCGGCATATCGCCCCGCAAGATCCAGTCGCTGATGAACACGACGCAGGAACCGATCTCCCTCGACCTGCCCGTCGGCGATGAGGAAAACACGTCGCTCGGAGCCCTGCTCACCGACCGCACCGCGCCCGATCCGCAAAACCGCCTCCTCGATGTCGAGGTTCGGGAAGCCGTCGCCAAAATTCTCGAACTCCTCGACGAACGCGAACAAACCGTCATGCGCCGGCGCTTCGGATTCGACGGCGAGGATGGATGCGTGCTCGCCCAAATCGGCGAAGAACTCAACATCTCCCGGGAACGGGTCCGGCAGATCGAGGCCCAAGCGCTGCGCAAACTGCGGCAGGAAGCCCGCAAGGGTCTGCTCAGGGCACTGGTCGAAGCCTGACCGCGCAGCCACGCCCCCACCACACAAGAAAAAACCCGGTCCGCAAGGACCGGGTTTCCATCATTGGGATGGATATGCATAGGAGGACATGCGCTGTCTTACCTACGCACCTCCCGTGCACCCAAGTTCCCGCGTCCCATCATTCGTGCCCCATGCGGGTGCGCTTGGTCTCGATGTAGCGCGCATTGTCCGGATTGGGTTCCACCGGAATCGGCACGCGCTCCACTATCTCCAGACCGAACCCGTCGATCCCCTCGCGCTTGGCCGGATTGTTGGTCATCAAGCGCAATCGCCGCAACCCCAGATCCACCAGGATCTGCGCCCCGATCCCGTAATCCCGCGCATCCGCCTTGAACCCCAATTGCAAATTGGCGTCCACCGTGTCCACACCCTCGTCCTGGAGCGCATACGCGCGCATCTTGTTGACCAGACCGATGCCACGGCCCTCCTGCTCGATGTACAGGAGCACCCCGCGCCCCTCGGCCGAGATTTTCTCGAGCGCAAGGTGCAGCTGGTCGCCGCAGTCGCATCGCAACGAATCGAGGAGATCCCCCGTCACGCACGAGCTGTGGATTCGGCACAACATCGGCGCATCGCCCTCGAGGTCGCCGAGGGTCAACGCCAAATACTCGTTGTCGTCCACGTCCGACAAATAGGCATGCGCCGTGAATCGCCCGTACCGGGTCGGCAATCGCGTCGTCGCAATGCGCCGGACCAACTTCTCGGTGCGGCGACGGTGTTTGATCAGATCCGCTATGGTGACCAACCGCAGGTCGAGGCGACGGGCCAACGCGGCGAGTTCGGGCACGCGCGACATCTCTCCGCTGTCGCCCATGATCTCGCTGATCACCCCGACCGGAGACAAGCCCGCCAGACGCATCAGGTCGACCGCCGCCTCGGTGTGGCCCGGACGTTTCAACACACCGCCATTGCGGGCCATCAGGGGATTCACATGCCCCGGGCGAAGGAAATCGTCCGGCCCCGCGGAGGAATCCGCCAGCCGCCGGATGGTGGTTGCGCGATCCTGCGCACTGCTGCCCGTGGTCGTACCCGACGCCGCATCCACGGTGACCGTGAACGCCGTGCGCATGCTCTCGGTATTGTTGCGGACCATCAGGTCCAAATCGAGCGCCCGCAGTCGATCCGCCGGCATCGGCACCGTGATGATGCCCGACCCTTCGCGCGTCATCACCGTGAGGGCCTCGGCCGAAACATGCTCGGCCGCCATCACGAAATCACCCTCGTTCTCGCGATCCTCATCGTCGACCAGGATGATCATCCGGCCCCGGCGCAAATCCTCGAGCGCCAATTCGATCGACGAAAACGCGACGTCGTCGGGGGGATCCCCTACCAACGATCCTCCTCCGCCGCCACGTAACCGGACCGTTCCAACAAATCCATCGTGACTCCACGGGAACGATCGGAAACCCCGGAAACGGTGCCGCCACCCGCGATGTACCCGCCAAGCAATTTCTCAACGTACTTGCCGAGGATGTCGCACTCGATATTCACCGAGTCGCCCGCACGCTTGTCCGACAGCGTCGTGTTGTCCCAAGTATGGGGGATGATCGACACGGCGAACGTCCGATCCGCCGCCTCCGCCACCGTCAACGAAATGCCATCCACCGCGATCGAACCCTTGTCGACGATGTAACGCATCAATTCGGGAGAGACATCGACATAGATCCACCAGGAGTCTCCGACCGGACGAATCGAAGCGATCCGGCCCGTGCCGTCCACATGCCCCTGGACCACATGCCCCCCGAGACGTCCACCAACGGGCAAAGCGCGCTCGAGATTGACGGTGGAGCCGGAACGCAAATCCCCCAGCGACGTTCGGCGCAGGGTCTCGGTGACGGCTTCGAACTCCAGTATCGGCGGAGCCGCATGCACCACGGTCAGGCACACGCCGTTGATCGCCACGGAATCCCCAAGTTGGACATCCTCGGCCACCTTGCCGGCGGAAATGGTGAGACGCACATTGGAGCCGCCGCGATCGATCGCCGCCACCTTGCCAACCGCCTCGATGATGCCCGTGAACATGGTCGCTCCCATCACGCCGCTCCCGCGGCCTGCTCCGGTCGAAGTCGATTCGGGTCCGCGTCGATCCAAGCTTCGATCGCGATGTCCTCACCATACCTCCGGACGCGCACCTTCGTCAACCGGACCGCATCCGCCATTCGGCGGACCAATCCGCCCCCGTCGATCGGCGTGGGAGCCGATGCCCCACCCACCAATTTCGGTGCGAAATGGAACCAGACCCGATCGACCAATCCCGCTTCGTGGAACGCCGCGGACAGGGTGCCCCCGGCCTCGAGCAAGACCTCGCAAATACCGCGCCGCGCCAGATCCCGCGCGATCGCAACCACATCCAAGCGGCCATCCGCCCGGACGGGATACCCCCGCACCTCCACCCCCCGATCCGCAAGGCGACGGGCCCCATCGCTCGAAACGAGGGCCTCCGACGTCGCCACCAAGGTCCCGGGAACCGCCACCCGGGCCGTGGGCGGAGTGCGCAACCGACTATCGCACACCACCCGGAGCGGGTTCGCGACGGAACGCCCGGCGAGGCGAACGTCCAATTGCGGGTCGTCCGCCAAGACCGTCCCCACCCCCACCACCACCGCATCCGCACGGGCTCGCAAACGATGCACCGCACGGCGGGCCTCGGGCCCGGTCACCCAGCGCGCATCCCCGCCCACCGCGGCGATCTTGCCGTCGCGGGTGGACGCCGCTTTGTGGGTCACGAGCGGCAATCCATAGGTTCGATGCTTCACATACGCGGCCAGTATCCCGACCGCCGCCTCGGAACCGACCCCCACGTCCACGCGTATGCCGTCCGCACGAAGCCGACGGAAGCCCCCGCCGGCGACCAAAGGATCCGGGTCCTCCATAGCCGCGACCACGCGAACGATGCCGGCGTCGATGCAGCGCCGCGTGCAAGGCACCCGGGCACTTCCATCCGGGCGACGTTCATGCACGCACGGTTCAAGCGTCACGTAGAGCGTGGCGCCCCGCACTCCGTCCATGGCACGGGACAGCGCATCTGCCTCCGCGTGCGCGGTACCAACACCGCGGTGGCGCCCCTCCGCTAGAAGCCGTCCATCGCGAACCAATACGGCGCCCACACTGGGATTGGGGTGCGTACGGCCACCGCGACGCGCCAAGGCCAGTGCACGGCGCATCCACGCCAGATCCTCGGCGGCCGAAGCGGTCAACGACGCTGCTTCCGTTCGCGGGCCGCCTCCGCCACGCGCGCCGCATCCTCGGCCATCGTCCGCAACACGGTCCGCTGCTCGCGACGCAAGACCGACCACGACTCGAGCGCGTCGAGCACGGCCACGCACGCCAGCGACAACGCCAACATCACACCGATCGAGAAAAGCATCAGATGTCGGAACGCGGTGATGCGCGTACCGTCGAGGGGCGGCAACGACACATAGGCGACCCCGACCACCAACAACACCAGCAACAAACCGAGCCCACCCGTACGGTACAAGCGCGAACGCGGCGACAACGCACCGTACCCCCGCGGATATCCCAGCACCAGCACAAGGATGTTCAAGGCCAAACCCACCAGCAAGGCCGCCTTCATCGATTTCCGATCGATGCCCGGAGCGCGGCAAGCCCGGCGGCAGGCCCATCCGGGTGGCACATCAACGCCGTGCCCGCCACCAATACGTCCGCGCCATCCCCCACCAAACCCGGCGCCGTCCGCGGATCCACGCCTCCGTCCACCGAAATGCGGAAGGAAAGTCCCCGCTCCCGGCGGATCGCGTCGAGCTCCGCCACTTTACGAGCCGCCGCGGGGAGGAACGACTGCCCACCGAATCCGGGGTTCACGGTCATCACCAACACCAGATCGATGTCGTCCCAGACATACGACAGCGGCGCCAAACCGGTCGACGGATTCAGAGCGACTCCGGCACGGCAACCCGCCGCCCCGATGGCGGCAAGGGTCCGCTGCAGATGCGGGGCCACTTCGGCATGCACCGTGATCGCATCCGCCCCGGCCGCAACGAAGCCTGCGATGTGCGCGTCGGGATTGGTGACCATCAGGTGGACATCGAACGTTGCGGCGGGCGCCACCTTGCGCAGACTCGCCACCACTCCGGCACCGAACGTCAAATTCGGCACGAAATGACCGTCCATAACGTCGAAATGGAACCAATCGATCCCGGCGTCGCCGCAACGACGCACTGCGTCGGCGAAGGCGCCGAAGTCCGCGGCAAGCAGCGAAGGGGCCCAGACGAGCGGATTGGGACTCACGGCGCGGTTCCCTTCAATACGTCGTTGTCGTAGAGACGTATCTGGTACCGTTTCCCCGAAACCGTCACCTCGACGTTCAACTCCTTGCCCCCTTCCACCGACTCATCGTACGCCGTGTGCAATCCGTCGCCGTCCTCCACGTCGATGCGGATCTGATGGGCCTTCCCGTCGTCCGGAACCTTGTACGGGACACTGAACACGCGCTCCGGCGGGGCCGGCGAGGCCGGTTGGGGTTCCGATTTGCGGGACTCCGCGGGCTTTGGCGCGGGCTCCTCCGGTACCGGTTCCTCCTGCGGTTCCGGACCCTTCGAAACCACGACATCGATCGCGGTTCCGCGGGGTTTGCGCTGCCCCGGCAAACCCGCCTGTTCGATCACGTTGCCCGCGGCTTCCGTGAAATCGTATTGCCGGGTCTGCACGCCAAGTTTGAGACCCGCGCGCTCCAATACCTCGCGCGCCTTGTCGAGGCGCATACGGGCAACATCCGGAACCTCCACCATTTCCGGACCCTTCGAAACCCAAACGGCAACCGGTTGGCCCGTTCGTATCGGAACCCCGATCTTGTCCCGCATTTGATAAATCACATCGGCGGGAGGGTCGGACCGAAACTGGCGATCGATGACCTGGACCGAGAATCCCCGCTCGCGTGCGAGCGCCTCCGCTTCCCCGAGGGGCATTCCCACCAGGTTCGGAACCAGAATCGTCGTCGCCGGTGTCAGCAAGGGTTTCACCCATGAGAAGACCAACGCGATGGAACCAACCAACAGGAACGCGCTCGCCATCATCGCTATGGTGAGCCAACTTGCACCGCGTGGCTTGCCCTGCGGTGGGGCGGCGACGGGACGCGCGGTGCGCCTTGGCATGGTTTCCTCCGTAACTTCGATCGGCACGGCTCCCCGCACCCCGGGTTGAATCCGCGCCACGGTGGGCGGCTCGCCAACCTCCACGACGTGGCTCTCCGGAACGGACGGGGCCGCCGCGGTTCCGCCCTGGCGCAGCGCCTTCGCCAAGGCCCGACCGTCGGCGAATCGCTCCCCCGGAGCCTTGGCAAGACAGCGGGCGACGATCGCGTCCAAATCGGAGGGAGTACCGGGAACGGTATCCGATACGCGGGGCGCTTCCGTGCGGGCATGCTGCAATGCCACCTCGACGGGATTTCCAAGGAACGGTGCCCGACCCACCAACATCTCGTACATCATCACGCCAAGGGCGTAGACGTCGCCGGACATCGTCGGACCCAAGGTCGCCACCTCGGGAGCGATGGTCGCCACTGTCGTCGCCAAAGTCGCGGGATCGATATCGGCCACGGCGCGAACCGCAGCGGCTTGGCCGAATCCGCCAACCCGGGCCGAAGGTTCGCCGCCAACCAAAACGCGCTCGGAACGCAAGTCACCATGCGCGAGCCCACGGGAATGGGCGTAGCCGACCGCATCCGCGATGGCGACGGCCAGCGAGCGGACGGTTTCCGGAGGAAACGGGGCGGAGTGGCGGACCCGATCCGCCAATGTCGAACCGCGATCGACATCCTCCACGAATACAACCCGTCCGTCGGCGCACGCCCCAAGATCCACCACCGGAACCACACCGGTGTCCCGGAAGGCCAATGTATCGGCGACACCCCGTTGCAATCCCTGCGCGATTCCCGCGTGCCCCACCCATTCGTCCCGCAGGAACCGCACCACGACGATCCGATTGCGCACCCGGTCCCTGGCACGATAGGCGGTGGTAAGCAGGTCGCGGCCGAGGCGCTCAAGAAGCTCGTACCGCCCATCCATCTCCGCAGGAAACGTGGGAACGTTGCCTGCAGCACCCTCGGCCCCGGTCATACGGCGCTCCCCGATCTGCCAAGCAACGACAGGGCGAGGCGAGCGAGCCCCAGGATCACCAACGCCGCGTAGACCGCCGTAGCCGCCGCGAAGGGAACAGGCAGTCCCAATTGCGGAAGGTAATGCACGGCGACGGCCAGAACGACCCAAGCCGCACCGGCAATGTCCCAGATCGGTGAAATGGTTTTCAATCCAACTCCCGCATCGCCCGTTGCCGCGCCAATCCCTCGAACACCTGCGCCTCTTCCACCGCCCGAAGGCCCACCCGACCAACTTCGTCCGCGAGTACATACCGAACCGCACCCGAAGAGGCCTTCTTGTCGCGTCGCGTAATCGCAACCAACAGATCGTCGGAAATGTCGTCGGGAAGACGCCAAGGCAGACCAAGGGATCGCAACGCCGCAACCGTACGACAGCGCACATCCGGAGGCGTGCACCCGACCACTTCGCCGATGCAGGCCGCCGAAACCATTCCGATCGCAATCGCTTCCCCGTGCCGGAAGCGCGCGTAGCCGGTCGCCCCTTCGAGCGCGTGGCCGATGGTATGCCCGTAGTTCAATGTGGCACGAAGCCCGGATTCCTCACGCTCGTCGGCAACCACCACCTCGGCCTTGATCCGGCACGACTCCGCGATGACCTCCGAGAGCGTCTCGGGATTCTCCCAGAACGCCCCCCCATGGGAATCGACAAGACGGTCGAGCAAATCCGCATTGGCGATGAATCCGTACTTGACGACCTCCGCCGCACCCGATCGCAACTCCTCCACCGGCAGCGACGCCAAGCAATCGGTATCAACGAACACCGCACTCGGCTGGTGGAACGCACCGACCAAGTTCTTGCCCGAACGGAAATCGATTCCGGTCTTGCCCCCGACACTGGAATCCACCGCCGCAAGCAATGTCGTGGGGAATTGCACGTAGCGCACACCGCGCATCCAGAGCGACGCGACGAACCCGACCACATCGCCCGCAACACCACCCCCCGCGGCGATCAGAATCGATTTGCGGTCGACATCACCGAGCGTGTACAGTCCGTCGAGCATTTTTTCAACCGACGGCCATTGTTTCCGGACTTCTCCCAAGGGAAAGCCAAGCGAATCTACCCGCCATCCAGCACGAACCAATTCCGTGGCCAATTCGACGCCCCATGGCACCGAATCGCTCAAAACGTTGGCGTCCGCAAGCACCACCACTCGTCCGGTCGATCCCACGAACGGTGCCAATCCACCGATTCCATGGCGAAGCCCGGGACCAATATGAATCGTGTATCCACGACCTCCGGCCAATGCCACCTCGACGGTACGTTTCACCGGCTCCGCTCCGGAACACGGGAAATGCCTCGAACCACACGTTCCAATTCGGCCACCATTTGCCGGGGTGGTCGATCGCTTGTGTCCACAATTCGGTCGCACACCGAACGGTAAATAGGTCCACGCTCGGCCAGCATAAGATGGATACGGATCAGAGGATCCTCATCGCCATCGAGCAATGGTCGGCGCCCTTGGCGGCGGGAAGTCCTCGCGGCGATGACCTCGGCACGTGCGGTCAACCAAACCACCATCCCCGCAGCACGCATCGCCCGCGCGTTCGCATCCCGCATAACCGCGCCGCCACCCGTCGCTATTACTTGGCCAAGGCCAGTGCAGGCACCAAGGACGGCTTCGGTTTCCTTGTCCCGGAATGCCGCCTCGCCCGATTCGGTAAAGATTTCCGCAATGGTCATCCCGGCGGCCGCTTCGACGACTCGGTCCGTGTCGACAAAACGCCAACCAAGACGTTCCGCGAGCAGTCGACCCAGCGTCGACTTACCACAACCCATGAACCCGACCAAGACAATATTCTCCGGCAGTGGGCGCGGATCGCAGGAAGAAAGACCCTCCGTCGGCATGGCGCATTGTACCGTGGCGCACAAAACGGGGCCGATCCATGAAGGACCGGCCCCGTTGTTCTCGCTTGGAAAACCCTACAGATTCACGCCCGTGGTCGAACCGGGATCATCCAGGATCGTCGGCGTGATGAAGACCAGAATTTCCTGTCCGTTTGCCGCCTTGGAACGCTGTGTGAACAGATTTCCAATGATCGGCAGATCGCTGAGCAACGGAACACGAGTCTCGTTCTTGTCCTCGCGATTGGTGATGAAACCACCGATCACCATCGTTTCGCCGTTCTTGAGGCGTCGGAACGTGGTGAGGAACTGCGTGGAGGTTTCAAAACCAGGGGAGGTGCCAACACCGGGGACCACGCGGAACGAGGACAGTTGCGGCGTCAGGAACATGCTGATCGTACCGTCGCCGTTGATGTGCGGCGTCACGTTCAGCCCGCTCTGAACCGGAATCTGGATCGGCAACGTCTGGGTGAAGGACCCAAACGCCGTGATCACCTGTTGGTTGATGAAGATCGTCGTGGTCAGGAACGTCTGGATCATCGCCGGTTGGTTGTTCGACGTGGTGATCATCGGCGCCTGAAGAATATTCGACGTGTTCTTCGTGGCGGCGGCGCGCAACGCGGCCACCGCATTACCCGAGGCGTATGCCATAGTCACGCTCGGCGCCGCGTTGAACGTCGTGGGAGCGATGTTCATGTCGAGGTTGCCGGCCGGCGTGATCTTCCAGTCGATACCGAAACCCTGGGCATCGGAGATGTTGACCGTGACAAATTCCGCCTTGATCATCAACTGCTTCGGCGCAACATCGAGGAAGCGAATGATCTGCTTGAGTTCCTCGATGGCCTGCGCTTCACCCTGGACGATCAGCGAGTTGTCCGAGTCGCCGGTGATCAGGTTGCGGATTCCGTCGGGAAGGAGTGCACCGCCGCCTTGACCCTGGGCACCGCCCTGGCCAAAACCGCGGCCCGCTCCGCCACCGCCGTTGAGGCCACCTTGGCCGAAGCCGCCACCCATGCCACCCATGCCGCCGCCCATGCCGCCCATGCCACCGCCGAAACCGCCCATGCCGCCGCGTTGTCCGGCGCCATCGGTTCCGCCGACTTCAGGGGAACCCCCTTGAATGGGACCGCGATTGGCCGGAGCCGCCGGCACCAACGGATTCGAGGGATTCAAGGCGAACTGGGCGGGCGCGCCACCCAATACCCGCGGTTGCAGTTCAGCGAACCGCGTGTCGGATGCCATGAGTTGGCCCGCTTGGTCGTTCTTGAGAATGGCAAGCGCCGCCTTCGGAGGAAGGAACTTCAGCTCGACCTTCGCCCAGATCATCGGACCCTTGCGGGGCGCGACCACCACGGGTTCGGCCACGGGAGCCGGGGCCGGCTTCGCTTCGACCTTCGGCTCTGGCTGCTTGAAGCCCGCGGGACGAAGGTAGTAGATACCATCGGCTTCCTCGAGCGTCGCACCGGCGGCCGAGGCGATCGCCTTGAGCGCCTTGTCCACAGGCATTTCCGCCAGCTTGAGCGTAACGTTCTGATACGCACCGGGAACAATCACGATGTTCATGCCGCTCTTGGCGGTGAGCGCCGTGACGGCATCCTGCATGCGGGCATCCCGCAACTCCAAAGTGACGGTCGCCCCAGCGGGAACCGAATCCTGAGCCCTAGCCGGCTGAATCATCAACACCGGGGCCGTCAGTGCCCAGGCCGCCATCAGCACGCCTCGCTGGGCGCGCCGCGACTGGTTACGCATACAAGTCCTCCACATCGTGTGTTCGCGCAATCCCGTTTTCTTTCAACGGGACCGCGCGAATTCCTGCACGGTCCCTGGCAACATTTCGAGCGACTATTAGAAGTTGCGGCCTCCGCCGAATCCACCCATTCCTCCAAAACCACCCATGCCGCCGCCCATGCCGCCCATGCCGCCGCCCATGCCGCCCATCCCACCGCCCATGCCACCCATGCCACCGGACATCATCCGGCCCATGAATTGACGAACATAGAGGATCTGACCAAAGGCAAGTTGCAGGTCCATCGGGTCGATGTAGGTGAGGGGAATGCGCTCGAACGTGACATTGTCCTGGGAGTTTTCCTCTTCACGATTGATGTCGGGCGCAGGAGTCGTCTGGGGCTGCGAAATCTGTCGCGGCTTGACGATGTAAACGTTGTTTTCCTTGATGTAGGTGAGCGGAACCGTCGCGGCACGCATGATCAACTTCAACGCGTTCTCGAACGGTTGCTCCGTGATCGTCATCGTGACGAATCCCGCAACATTGTTGTCGATCACGTAATTGGTGATGCCGGCCTGCTTGAACGCCATTTCGAGCGTCGTGCGGATCGGAGCATCCTTGAGGTCGAGGGTGACCGTACTGGAATTGCGCTCTTGTTGCGCAAGCGCCGGCGCCGACACGACCGTGCCAACCGTCGCCAGTCCGACAACCATCATCGAAAATCGAATCGCATTGTTCATCATGTCACCTCACGAATCCCGGAAACCCGTCGGGTTCCGGACCACACCAAAACGCTCGCCGATAACGCCTAATTACCCATTTTCGCGCCGGGACCGGCGGCACCACCGCCGCCTCCCGCACCGACACCCATGCCCGCATCGCCGCCGGCATTTCCCGTGCCGTTGCCGAATTGTCCGCGCAACGCATCCGCCACCGCCGGAGGAAGCCCCGACAACTTCACTTCCACGGAACGTCCATCCGCTGCGCGCAGAACCAATGCCTTCATCGTGATCGATTCGACCACGAGATCCGCCGGGTCCGCGATACCGGAGGGCACCACCGAACCAGGTCGAATGACATCGTGTTGAACCGATCCGTTGGCATCGCCCGTTTCAAGGATCGCCGTGATGGCCCCATTGTACATCACACCGGCGATTCGGCGGGGAACCGGAGGCAACGGACCTTTGGTCAGGTTCGGATCCACGTCGTCGACCTTGGGGGCCGGCGGACGGTACTCCGCCGCGAGACGCCTCGGCAGCGCGATCGTGTACGCGGGAATTTCCGGTACGACGATTTTGCGGAAGGACTCGAACGGGTCCGCGCGATTGGGCGGCGGAACACCCGCCGCAACCTCGGCCGGCTTGCCGGCTCCCGCCTGACCCGCCGCCGGAGCCGGAAAACCCGGCACCCGCTTGGCCACGGTCGACCAAGAGTCAAGGTCCTTGCCCGCTTCCGACCCGGCGACCTGGCCGGTAGCACCGGCACCGGCTGCGGCAGGCATCCCTCCCATCGGGGACGCGCCGGTTCCGCCAGCGGTCGGACCCGCGCCCGCCGGGGCCGGCGCAGCGGTTCCCGCACCCGCGGAACCCGCATCGTCCGAACTCGTGCATCCCGTCAACGCGGTCAAGCCGAGAAGCAGCGAAATGGCGATCGCTTGGTTGTTCATTCCGTTCATAATCCTCGCTCGGATCACTTTCCACCCATGCTTCCGCCACCCGCACCGCCCGGCATTCCGCCGGCCATGCCACCGCTCATCATTCCGCCCATCATGGCGCCCGAGCCACCCATCATGCCGCCCATGCCACCCCCGGCTCCACCGCCGGCCTGCGGGATGATCACCGCCTTGGCCTTGTCGCCGCGGGTGAATTCGTAAATGGTGACGCCGTACTGCCCGACCAGGTTCGGGGAGTTGCCCTGCAACTGGAGTCCCGTTACCAGTGCCAGTCGTCCGAAGTTGTTCCAACGCTCCACGTGCCGCAGCACGTTCTTGAACGTTCCCGCAACCTGAATCGATCCCGGGCTGAACACGAAGAGTTCGCTGAGCGCCGCATTGGGATCATCCGGCGCAGCAGGCAACGAAAACCCGTACTGCTGCAGGCGAACCGATTTGTCCGCCTTCACGAATTTGTCAAGCATCGGCCCCAGGACATTGACCTGTTCGTTGACCAGCGACTGCCAGGCCTTGTACGTGTTGGTGACATCGATCGGAGGCATGTATCGATCGAGATACACTCCCCAATCGGCTTCCGCCTGGGCGACTTGCTTCTTGGCGTCCTTGAGGCCGTTTTCGGCCTGACCGCGCCGAGCAGCCACGGTGCTCCGGTCGTTGAATTTCTTTTCCTGAGCGTCGTATTCTTCCATCGACGGCTTGATCAAGCCAAAGAATATGCCGACACCGGCGATGACGACGAGGACGGCGCCAATGATGTAGATCTGGGCCCGAGTAATCTTGGACATGGTCGTGCTTTCCTCGCCCTATTCGCCCTTCTGCGTTCCGCCGGAACCACCCATGCTGCCTCCACCGGCGCCGCCGGGCATTCCACCGGCCATGCCCCCGCTCATCATTCCGCCCATCATCGGGGCGCCGCCGGCCCCCATCATCCCGCCCATGCCGCCGCCGGCGGCCGCGGGGGCTCCCGCGAAAGCGGGCGGAGCAACTGCCTGCGCGAGCTTCGCGGTGACGCCGAGCGGGAATCCACCGCGATCCGGGTTGACATTGCCTTCACCCGGCAGCGGATTGGATGCGGTGGTGGCGTTGGGCCAACCCGGCATGCCCTTGATGCTCAACGCGGTTATGTCGGGGTTGGCGAACAGCGTCAGGTAAAAACGCCCAACGTCGGAGAGATCCTGAACCATCGCGTTGATGGTGAGGGTGTCCCCCGACGCATTCATGGAGCTGTACTCGACCTTGTTGTAGGTGTAGCGCGCCACATTCCGGTAGATCTGAGGAACCAGCAGGTTGAAGTACTGCACGCCCTTCACGAAGGTGACCTTCGCTTGGATCGGCTGGATCTTTGCAAGTTCGTTCTTGGCGTCCTGCTCCAGCTTTTCAACCGCACTGGCCTCGGAATCCGCCTTCTGGGCCTGTTGGGTCATCTCGGAGACCTTGGGCTGGAGGTAGGCGAACTCGTAGCCGATCAACCCGCCAACCACGGCCGCGACACCGAAACCGGTGGCGACCCATGCCATGCGGGTCTTGCGCTGTTCCGCGATGTACGCGGGCAATAGATTGATGCGCAGCATCGTTTTCCTTCGGACTCCATTCGACCGCCGGAGCGGCGGCCGCCTTCACGCTGACTCATCCATCTTCGGTAGACGAGACCGTCCACCCGAGGCCTACGAACCGATCAGGCTGTCCCGGGCGGCCAGGCCCAAGGCCA
>JBJTRZ010000635.1:0-1694 GCA_046076415.1 Armatimonadota bacterium | reverse complement strand
CCAGCGTCGCGCCCACCCCGCTCCGCGCTAGAGCCGCTTCCACCGCCGTCTCCACTGTCTGCGCCGATTCCAAATGGCATCGGCGCACCTCGTCCGGCGACGCACCCTCGGTCACCAACACGAGCCGACGGCCACGCGCGGCTTTGGCGAGCATTTCCACCTGCCACTGCTCCGGCACCGGAATCCAATCGGCGGCCGACATCCGCTCCACCAATCCATCCAAATCCTCGGTGCGCTCGAGCAAGCCGCGGAAATGCGCCGAGCCGATGCCCTCGGCCATGCGTGCCGCCGCGACGATGGTTCCACCCGGCTTGCAAATCGCCGATGCGGTCACCAAACCCTTGACCACTTGGTAAAAGGACGCGTCGAGCGGATGCCCGCCCCCGCACGTGACCACAATGTCCACCGGTTCGGGAATCGCCGGACGCACCTGCCGCGCCACGAACTCCACGCCGACCTCCCAAGCCCGTTCCATGTGACCGGCGAAGACTCCGGTCACCCTGCGCTCCGCATCGATGGTGACGTCGCAGATCAGGTCGGCGGGAGCAAGGCGCGCAATCGCCAGATTCTCCGCGTGCACCGGGTTGCCGTCGAGCACTCCGTTCGTGGCCAGCGGATGCTCGAGGAAACGTGGGGAATGCCAGGCTTGGATCGCGGCGAGGGCCGCGACTCCCGGCATGATCAACTTGCGCCCGCCCGAATACCCGGCCATGAAGTGCGGTTCGATCAATCCGACCGTGATCCGTAGCGACGCGTCGAGCCAGCGCGTGTCGAGGTCCGCCGGAATTCCGCCCGGCCCGAGTCCCACGACCCGGTGGGTCTCCGGATCCTCGCAGTCGTGGTTCACGATGCGCACTCCCGAGTTCGCCACCGACTCCCCGAGCATTTCCACCAGTTCGTCGCCCACATTCGGCCGGTGGGTTCCGGTCGCGATCAGCAAAGTGATCCGCTCGAACGGAATGCCCGCGGCCACCAGCACGGGAAGCATCTCCCCCAGGATCACCGCATTGGGAACCGGTCGGGTGATGTCGCACAACACAATGCACGCGTCGGACTTGCCGGATGCCAAGGCGGCCAACGAGGCGGTGCCGATGGGTGCCGCGAGGGCGTCGCGGACCGCGGCCGCCGGATCGGCGAGCGGAGGTTCCGCCGCGATGCCGAGGTGGTGCCGAACGGCCGAATCCGGGAGTTCCACGGGCATGCCAGAACGGCCGTAGTCGAGGTGGACGCGCATGGCACGTGGTTAGCCCACGGGCCGTCGTCCTCCTGCCGTACGGTACACTGCGGGGCACATCGCCCCAGCCATGTTTGACCCCGTACCCCCGTCGCGCCGCGCCGAAGGGCGTGCCGACATGAAATCGGCGCCCGGCGTACTCGTGCATGCCGTCGGCGATATCCTCCTCGGCACCGATTGGCCGGATAGTCGTATCCCCAAACGAAATCCGTTGCGATCCGTCGCGCCGCTGCTGCGCAGGGCGGACCTGACCCTCGGAAATCTCGAAGGTGTGCTCGCCGACGGAGGAACCGTTCGACCCGACAAGGCGGACCCGAAACGCTCCTACGCGTTCCGCATGCCTCGCCGTCTGGGCCCCTGGTTGACCGAAGCGGGCTTCGATGCCCTCTGCGTGGCGAACAACCATGCGGGCGATTTCGGACCCGCGGGCCGCCGGGGAACACGGGCGTCGCTCGATGCC
>JBJTRZ010000634.1:0-3417 GCA_046076415.1 Armatimonadota bacterium | reverse complement strand
CGCGCAATTCACCGCCACGAATGCCCTGACGAAGGGAACCGAAATCAAGCCGGCCGGCAATGCGCGCGTCGCCGTACGCGGATTTCGCGCGTCGATGTCGCGATCGACAAGGCGGTTGAACGCCATGGCCGCGGATCGCGCGAAAATCATGCACAGCAGTATCCCGAGAACCGTTCGAACGGACGGCATGCCTTGGGCTGCAAGCACCATACCCGTGCCCGCAAACGGCAAGGCGAACAGGGTGTGCTCGAACCGGATCATCTCGAGCACGATCCGCACGCGGCCCGCAAGCGACCTCGACGCGTTCACGCCTTCCACTGCGGCACCAAATCCTGGGGGATATCCAGCGCCTGCAAAGCGCGCGCCACCACCGTGTCCACCAACTCCCCCACCGTCTCGGGTCGCCCGTAGAACGCCGGCGCCGCCGGCATCACCACGGCACCCGCTTCGGCAAGCGTCGTGAGATTGCGCAGATGGATCAAGGAAAACGGCGTCTCGCGCACCACCAGAACCAAACGGCGCCGTTCTTTCAGGCACACATCCGCGGCGCGGGTCATCAAGTCGTTGGAGATACCCCCCGCGATGCGACCCGCCGTTCCCATCGAACACGGCGCGATCACCATGCCATCGTGGCGGTACGATCCCGACGCCGGTGGCGTGAAGTAATCCGAGGGATCGCAAAGGTGAACGTTGGGGGCGGGGCGTCCAAGCAAGTCCTCGGGCGACGGTCGATCCGGAATATCGAGGCCGGTTTCCGTGCGGATCACGGACACGACGTTGCGGGAAAGCACCAAATGCACGCGCTCGCACCGCTCGGACAACGTTTCCAACATCCGCAACCCGTACACCACCCCGCTGGCCCCCGTGATTCCCAGCACGACATTTCCGGTCATCGCAGGTCCCCCAACGGTCGCGGCAATGCCTCGCGCAACACGCGTTGTTCGAGCGCGGGCAACAGCCGGTGCGCATCGTCGGAATCCACCACGCGCCTCCCGACCACGGCATTCGCCGGATCATGGTGTGGTTCGTCGGACAGTTCGGCAACCGATCCCACCACCCACATCAGATAGGTCGGATGTACCCGGTGCACCCGGCCCGGTACGCGATTCATGAAGTCGATGCGGGTGACGGCGAGCGGTTGGTAATCGGGCACGATGCGCGCGCGCGCCTCTTCCCAGAGTTCGCGCCCCAGGGCGGCCTCCAAGGTTTCCCCGCCTTCCAATCGTCCCCCGGGAAACGTCCACGATCCGTCGCGGTTCTGTACGAGCAGTATTCCGTCGTCATGGAATGCGACCGCATGGATGCTGCGCACCATCGCGACATCCTCGATCAATGTGGGAGGGCCCGTGGTCAAGCGCACGCGCTGCGAATCCCCCCAAAGGGTCTCCTCGACATGCCATGCCCCGGCAAGTGCGGATCCCGAACGTCGGCGCGGCATTTCAGAGACCGAGCTCCGACCACATTGCATCCACCCGCGCCTTGACCGCAGGGTCCATTTCGATCACCGGCGGCCACGGGCGCGCGAAGCCCTCCTCGGGCAATTTGCGAGTGGCATCGATTCCCATTTTCGTGCCGAAACCCATCGCTCGGCTCGCGTGATCCAGCACATCGATCGGACCCTCGACGAACGTGACATCGCGCTGCGGGTCGATGTTGTTGGTAACGGCCCAGACGACCTCCGCCGGGTTTTGCACATCCACCGACTCGTCGACCACCACGATGATTTTCGAAAACATCATCTGGCCAAGGCCCCACAGAGCGTGCATCACCTTTCGGGCCTGACCAGGATAGGTCTTGCGGATGCGCACGAGCACCAAATGGTGGAAGGTCCCCTCCACGGGGAGGTTGTAGTCGATGATCTCCGGAACGAACAGGCGCACCAGCGGCAGGAACAAGCGCTCCGTGGCCTTGCCGAGCCAACCGTCCTCCATGGGAGGTTTCCCAACGATGGTCGCGGGATAGATCGGATCCTTGCGGTGCGTGATCGCCGTCACCCGCAGCACCGGGTAATCGTCCTCGAGCGTGTAGAAACCGGTGTGGTCGCCGAACGGCCCTTCGGTTCGCCGGACTCCGGCCGGGACCACCCCCTCGATGACGATTTCCGCGTCCGCCGGGACCTCGCAGTCGATGGTGCGGCACCGCACCATGTCCACGGGCTTGCGCCGGAGAAAGCCCGCGAACGCCATTTCGTCGATTCCATCGGGCAGGGGCGCCGTCGCTGCGTAGGTGAGCACCGGATCGCCGCCCAGCGCGATCGCCACCGGAATGTCGCGCCCCTGCGCCTCGTACTGCGCGTAATGCCGGCTCCCAACCTTGTGGCGCTGCCAGTGCATTCCGCACGTCCGGTCGTCGTAGACCTGCACTCGGTACATGCCAACGTTGCGCTTGCCCGTGGTCGGATCCTTGGTGAACACCATCGGCAACGTGATGAAGCGTCCCCCATCGAGCGGCCAGCATTTCAGGATGGGGAAATCCGAAAGCCGTACTTCGTCGCCCGTTCGGACGACCTCCTGGCACCGTGCGCCACCCACCATGCGCGGGGCCGTGTCGCGGCCGATGCGCGCGAGGCCCGGAAGGAGCGCGGCCTTTCCAAGCAGGCCCGACGGCAACCCGCCCGGCAATGCGACCAATTCCGCGATGCGCGCCGCCGCGTCCTCGATATCGTTCTCTCCGATCGCCATCGCCATGCGCCGTCGCGACGCCCATGCGCCGATCGCCACCGGCACGCGCGAACCCTTGGGGTTGGTGAACAAGAGCGCCGGACCATCCCGTTTGACCACTCGGTCGGCGATCTCCGTAATTTCGAGCACCGGATCGACCTCGCGATCGATACGCACCAATTCCCCGGAACGCTCGAGGATTTGCAGGAATTCACGGAAGCCGTCGTACGCCATGGGAATGTTTGTGCCGTTTTTCACAAAGTGGAAACGCCCGAAGTGTACCCGTGGGGTCTTGCCCGATGCAACACCCACTCAGCGGACGAGCGGATTCGTCGCTTCCATCGCCCGCAAGGCGTCGAAACGCGCGATCAAGGCCCTGTCCTTGCCCTCGCGAAGACGGATCTCCAGCACCACGGACTTGGCAAGGCGCAGCAAACGCAGCCAGCGCGCTCCGTTGATCGAGTCTTCCGTGGCGGACTTGCCCAACGCGTCGAACCGAGCCCGCACCGCAGCCGACCGCGCAAGTGTTTCTGGATGGTTCTCCAACCATTCGACCGCGGCACTAAACGCCTTTGCATACGCCTCGCGTTGCGTGTCCGAGGGTTGATTCACGCGGTCGGGAAGCGAAAGATCCGGGTGGATGCCCTCTATCAATCCGCGGAGGTCGAAAATCTCTTTCCGCAAATCGTCGGGAAACCGCGGGCGCGCATCGCCTTGCCGAGTACGTCGGCGAAATTCCTCGAGCGCGACCTTGACC
>JBJTRZ010000633.1:0-7160 GCA_046076415.1 Armatimonadota bacterium | reverse complement strand
TCACATCCTGGGCCCGCGTTGCGCGCAGATGGGACGCCTTTTGCTCGCCAAGGCACCACACCAACGCATCGAGCAAATTCGACTTGCCCGACCCATTCGGGCCGACGATGCACGTTACTCCGGGCACGAATTCGATCTCGGTTCGATCGGCGAACGTCTTGAATCCATGGAGCACCAGACGTTTGAGACGCATGCGAAACCTATTGTAAACGGGCGGACCCACCCGTGCCACCTGCTCGGGCGTAGGTCAAACCCTGGAGCGCGCAGCCTCGGCGAGCCACACGGCGATGTCCACGCCCCCGTTCCTCCATTCGAGCGGGGGCGTCTGCAATTCCCCCATCCGAGCCCACCGGCTGGCACCGATCCAATCCCACTCCCGCATTGCGAATGCGTCATGGTCGGCCGTGAAACCGATTCCCGAGACACGTCCAACCAGAGCGCCGAGGGCACGCCTCGCCGCAGCCGGGTTCGAGGTGGAAACCACCGTCACAACTCCGAATGCTGCGTCGCCCGACAGGACCCACCCCGCAGGAGGTTCGACAACCGTCCATCGGTAGGTTGCGTCCCCGCGGACCCGTGCACCCGCCACCGCAAGGCCTTCCCTAAGATCGCGCAGCCGGGCGACCACCGCCGGATCGACCCGCGGCGCAATACCCAGAGCGTCCGCCACTTGCCCCCCGGCCAACGCCAACATAGCCGCGGCCTGCTCGGAATCCCGCGATGCAAAAACCGCTTGGGGCGAGAGACATCCCGCCTGATCGTGCACCAAAACGTCCTGCCACAACCGGACCGCGTCCAGAATCGTGCCGCGGCGCCAGACTCCGATCGATACCGCATGCCCGAACCCCAGGAAAGGTCGTTGCCCGGCAAGACGGCGAATCGTCGCCAATGTGTGATCGGACCCGTAAGCGACCACGGCATCCACCCCGGATAGGGTTGTCGTGATGTCCTCGCTATCCGCGGTTGCGACCCGGAGGCGCCCGCTCCAGGCAGGTGCCGCCAAAACGATCGACGAAGCGAGCGCTCGCACGCCCTCCGGCGCACGCCGACTCGCCCGAATCACGACCGTCCAACCGGAGGCGAGCGCAAACAGTATCGGCGGCCACGCGGACAGCGGCGTTGTGGCTGCGGCGACCACCAGCAAGGTCCGCCCGTTGGGTGGAATTTCAAGCAACCCCTCGATGCCGGCAACGGTCGCCGAAATTGCGTCCCGAATTCCGGCTCCCTCGGACAACTCCGGAAAAGTTCCGGCGGGATCGGCGAGCCAGTTCCTCCACCAAGCGGCAAGCGACGGACCGCCCCCGGGTGCGGACACGAAGGGCTCGTCCATCGCCGGAGGTATACTGCGGTTCACGATGTCCCGCAATATCCCACCCTCCGGCGACGACGGATCGAGCGCCCGCGCCGACGAACCCACCGCCTCCGACATCGTCGAGGATTTGCTGTCGGGCGTGCCCGCGACCGACCCGAAGTACCGGCACCTGCTCCTGCTACGCAACCGGCTCGACTCGGAAACACGGGCCCGCCGCGACACGGAGGAAGCGCTCGAGCGATACGCCGAAGCCTACGAGAAACTCACTGCCCCCGCCAACCGAATCGCCACCTATCTCGGGACGATTCCCGGCGAGGAGAACGTCTTGATAAGCGTCGGGGAGCAGGAGTACGTCGCCGCGGTCGACCCGAAAGCCGGGATTCCGGAACTCGCCGCCGGCGATCGGGTCCGCGTCAATGACGCCTTCGCGGTCGTCGGAACCCTCGGGACTTCGGCGATCGGTTCCCTTGCGAAGGTCTCCGAAGTCGTGGCGGGAGATCGTCTCCGGATCGGTGCGGATGCCCAAGGTGCGGGAGGACGCGTGGTCGGGATCTCCGAACCGCTCCGATCGGCTGGCATCGCAGCCGGGGACGAAATTCGACTCGATCCGGGCATGCGCCTGGCGGTCGAGCATTTCCGGAAGGAAGCGGCAAAGGACTTCTTTCTGGAGGAAGTCCCTGAAATTCCGTGGAGCCGCGTGGGTGGACAAGAGGAGGCGATCGGCGTTATCCGCGACGCGATCGAACTTCCCCTGCTGCACCCGGAACTCTACACCCGTTTCGGTAAACGACCGCTCAAAGGGATTCTGCTGTACGGACCGCCCGGCTGCGGCAAAACCCTGATTGGCAAGGCGACCGCCTACAACCTCACACGCGAATACAACGAACGGACCGGGGAATCGCTCAAGGAATATTTCCTGTACATCAATGGTCCAAAGATACTGAACATGTGGCTGGGGGAATCCGAGCGGCAGGTGCGGGAGATCTTCGCGACGGCGCGGGCCAAGGCGAAGGAAGGACACCTGGTGTTCCTTTTCATCGACGAAGCCGAATCGATTCTGCGAACGCGCAATTCCGGCCGATTCACCAATATCTCCAATACCGTGGTTCCCCAATTCTGCGCCGAGATGGACGGGTTGGTGTCGAGCCACAACGTCGTCGTCATGCTCACCTCGAACCGGCCCGACTACATCGATCCGGCCATTCTTCGGCCCGAGCGGATCGATCGACGCGTTCGCGTCAAGCGCCCCGACCGCGAAGCGGCACGCTCGATACTCTCGATCTACCTTGATGCAAAGGTTCCCTACGCGCCGGAAGAACTTGCCGTGCACGGAAACGACGCGGCTGCGACGGCAAATGCCCTTGTCGACGCCACGGTCGAGCATTTGTGGCGTACCGAGGGAGAAACCGAATTCCTCGATGTCCTCCTGCGCAGCGGCGGAGCCGACCGGCTCTACTGGAGGGATCTGGTATCCGGGGCGCTGCTGTCGTCTCTTGTCGATCGCGCAAAGGACTTTGCCATCAAACGCGCAATCGCCACGAATCGCTTCGATGATGGAGTTTCCCGCCACGATTTGGAGCGCGCCGCCGCGGCCGAATACAAGGAAAACGAGATCTTTCCCAAGTCCGATCAAGTGGAGGATTGGTTGCTACTGCTGGATCACGCTCCCGAGAACGTGGCGGATGTCAAACCAATCCGTCCGGCCACTCGGGGCAAAGGCGCAGCTCAATCCGCAACCGGCGTAATCTGAGCCTCCCCTTCGATTCGTTGCCGCATCGGAAGGTCCGCACGCATTGGGCGGCGAACCGCTTCCCATGCCCACCCCCCGGTTTGACTGCGTGGTCATTGGCTCCGGAGCCGGTGGAGGAACCGTCGCCGGTCGACTCGCCCTCGCGGGAAGCAAGGTCCTGCTGATCGAACGGGGCGACGATCCAACATTCCATTCCCTCCGACGCGACCATCTCCGAAATCAACGACTCTCCCGGTATGGACACAATGCTGGACCCGATTCCCGGCATCCTCGGGAAGATGGCCGAAGTGGGCGAATCGTCCTGCCCCATGAGCCGGCCTACCACGCCAACGCGGCGGTGCTGGGAGGCGGAACCCGCGTGTACGGAGCTCAGGCATGGCGATTCCACCCTCTGGACTTCCGTATGGCTTCCACCTACGGGGTTCCCGAAGGTTCTTCGCTCGCCGACTGGCCAATCGATTACGCGGACCTTGCGCCATGGTACACGCGGGCCGAGGAAACCATCGGGGTATGCGGTGACGCGACCACGGATACCCATCTGCCCAGCCCCAGACCCGCTTACCCCATGCCTCCGTTGCCCGTCCCGCCCCAAGGTGCGGCGATGCGCCGGGCAGCGCAAACCCTGGGTTGGAAATGCACCACCGTCCCCCTCGCAATCAACTCGGTGCCTCGCGGCGGACGGCCGGCGTGCATTGGCTGCCAGTACTGCGTCGGGTTCGGATGCCCGGTGGACGCCAAGAACGGATCGCGCAACACGCTCGTGGAGGCAGGCCTCGCAAGCGGAAATTTGACGGTCAGGACCGGGACATTCGCCACCAAGTTGCGGCACCTACAAGGGACTGTCACGCACGTCGACGTGGTGAACGAGGAAGGTGTCGAAGCGTTGTCCGCAGGACAGTTCGTGGTGGCGGCCGGCGCCATCGAGACGGCGCGCCTTTTGATGGTTTCCGGTCTGGGCGGCGATTTGGTGGGTAGGAATCTGCAAGGACACGTGTACACCGGAGTGATCGGTTTGCTCCCCGAACCGGTGCGCGACGGCAATGGCCCCGGAGTTTCCACCGCAACCTGCCGGTGGAGCCACGGCAACGACGGAGTCGTTGGGGGCGGAATGCTTGCGGACGAGTTCGTACCGTTGCCCATCGTCGCTTGGAAACGACTACTGCCCCCCGATATTCCGCGCCTTGGCCGTGAAGCGAAACGTTGGATGGTCGAAAACTACCGCTTCCTCGCGGAAATCAAGGGGCCGATCCAGGACATTCCCACTCCGGAGGCGCGCGTCGTATTGTCGTCGGCGACGGATCGCTGGGGAATGCCCATCGCTCGGTTGGAGGGCGCCACCCACGCGGAATCCCTTCGAACCGCCCGTTTCCTGCATGCCAAAGCGGTGGAATGGATGCGCGCATGCGGGGCGGCGGAGGTTTGGGGCGACGCGCCCGGAGGTCGCCCCCTTTCCGGCGGGCAGCATCAAGCCGGTACGTGCCGGATGGGCGAAGATCCAGCTCGGTCGGTTGTCGACCCATGGCAACGTGTCCACGGTTTCGCAAACCTGCATATTGGCGATGCAAGCGTGCACGTCACCAATGGTGGTTTCAATCCCGTACTCACCATCTACGCTTTGTCGCTCCGACTGGCGGATCGCCTCGCATCGGTTTGACAATCCAACCCCATTCGGGTTAGATTCAATCAGGCGATTGAATCAATTGATTGAACAAACGGTCCGAACAAAGCCTGCACGGCAGCATCTTCTGGAAGCGACACGCACCGCCCTGGCGCGCGACGGCTTCGAGGGAATCACCACTCGGCGTATCGCCGAGGCGGCCGGGGTGAACATCGCGACATTGCATTACCATTTTGGCAGCAAGGAAGCCCTTCTCGCGGAAGCGGTCCGCTTCACCCTGACCACGGTGGCGCAACAAACCTTTGCGGCGATGCAAGATGCTCCGAGTTTGCGCGACGCCCTCCAGGCAGGATTTCAAGCGTTCTGGTCGATCGTGCGAGATCAACCGGGAACCATACGCCTCGAACTGACCGTGCGAGGGTTTCGAGATGAAACCGCGCGCTTGATCGCTGCGGAAATCCATGACACGTTGACCAAGAGCCTCGAAGGGCTCTTCGACCGTTTGGCGCCGGAACGACGACTGGAACCACGATTGCCGCTGCAACGCATAGCGCGCTACATGGTGTCCACCATGGATGGAATCCTGCTCACGTTTTACGCGACGCGTGACGAAGAAAAGGCACTCGAAGAGTTCGTATTGCTTCGGGACCACGTCCTTTACCTACTGGGTGAAACCGAGGTGGGGCGTTGAAAGTCCTATCCGCCAAAGAGCCGCAATTCCGAAGGTTCGAGGAATTGGTCCTGCCGCACCGGGATGCCCTCTTCGGCCACGCCATGCAATTGACTCGCAACGCCGATGAAGCCGAGGATCTTGTCCAGGAAACGACCCTACGTGCTTTGCGCGGGTTCGAAACGTTCCGCGCCGATGGCCCTATGCGTGCTTGGCTTTTGGCGATCCTGCGGAACCTATTCATCAACGGTTACCGAACGCGGGCTCGATCGCCTCGGTGGGTTGCACTCGATGGCCTCGAGAATCCAGAGCCGTTTTTGCCGTTGCAACCTGGACCGGAACGCATCGTGTTCCATCGCTTGGAAGGCGAGGCCATCCGCCACGCCGTCGCGCGTCTACCCACCGATTATCAGGAAGTCCTTCTGCTCTCGGACGTACACGGCCTTAGTTACTTGGAAATAAGTGCGCGTCTCGACTTGCCGGTTGGCACCGTCCGGTCCCGCCTCTCTAGGGCACGTTCGAAAGTGCGACGATCACTCTTCGCGTGGCGACCCGATGCCCAGGGCAGCAGCAAGTTGTCCTCCGTATGAAATATCCAGTGGCTCGTTGGATCCCAGCGGGGTGTTGGATGGCATTGATATACGGAGCATCCACCGATTCGGGAAGCGTCGGACACACCCGCCCTGTCGTAACCGCCCTCTTGACGAGACTGTTCCCCGAGTGGGTTCGAAGAACCGAACCGACGACCCTTCACGCCATTGATTGGTCGATCCGGAAATGCGCCCACGTCACCGAATACGCGATATTGACGTTGCTCGTCGCATTCGCGATCGGCAGGAGAACCGATTCGACACGGCATCTGATCTGGATCGTTCCCCTCGTCTACGCCATCACCGACGAGTTTCATCAGTCTTTGGTACCGAGTCGTTATTCGTCCTTGTTGGATGTTTTGGTGGATATGTCGGGTGTTGCATTGGTTTTGTTTGTGTTTCGTGTTCGTTTTGGCTCGGTGTTTCGGTTTGGGTTTTGAGTTGTCTTTGCCTGGGACGCGAAGAGGCCCCGGTGCGCGGCGCACCGGGGCCTCTTGTTGGTTGGATCTGGCGTCGTGCTATTTTTCCGGAGGCTTGTGCCCCAAGTATCTTCGCCGCTGCGGGTCTTAACTGCCGTGTTCGGAATGGGAACGGGTGAATCCCCCGCGCCATGGACGCCAGAAATCGTTGCCACCGCGGGATTGGGTTCCGCGGGTGGAAATGCTCCCCCGGCGGGCCTTGGGCCTCTCGGGGGCGACGGGAGGTTTGTGGCCTCCTCCGCCATCGTGTCGTTTCCTGCGTGGGTGTCTCGTGTGTTGGTCGGGTTGTCGCCTTGGGATCCCGGCCTTCCTTGTTGTTTCGTGAAGTGATGTCATCAAGCCCTCGACCGATGGGTACGGCTTAGCTGAACACGTTGCCGTGCTTACACTCGCCGCCCCGCAACGGGGTCGTCTTCCCCAGGTCTTACCCTTGCGGTGGGAAGTCTTATCTCGGGGTGTACTTCGCGCTTAGATGCTTTCAGCGCTTATCACGACCGGACATAGCTACCCAGCGGCTGCACCTGGCGGTACAACTGGTACACCAGCGGTCCGTCCATCCCGGTCCTCTCGTACTAGGGACAGCTCCCCTCAAACTTCCTGCGCCCGCCGCGGATAGGGACCGAACTGTCTCACGACGTTCTGAACCCAGCTCGCGTACCGCTTTAATAGGCGAACAGCCTAACCCTTGGGACCGAATCCAGCCCCAGGATGCGACGAGCCGACATCGAGGTGCCAAACCTT